>NZ_JBOBDQ010000030.1:0-66069 GCF_050586565.1 Pseudomonas sp. WC1 | reverse complement strand
CCTCGGATCTCAGCCCTTGTTCACGACCAATTGTGCTGGCGCAAAATGACAGGTGAAGGTGCTGCCATGGCCCGGCACGCTGCTGATCTCCAGGCGCCCGCGATGGCGCATCAGCACATGCTTGACGATCGCCAGGCCCAGCCCGGTGCCGCCGGTGTTGGAGGCTCGGCTGGAATCGACGCGGTAGAAGCGTTCGGTCAGGCGTGGCAGGTGCTTGGCCTCGATACCGACCCCCGAGTCCTGCACGCTGAGGTGCGCGCCTTGTTCGTCGGCCCACCAGCGGATGCGGATATTGCCTTCGTCCTGGGTGTACTTGACCGCGTTGAACACCAGGTTGGAGAACGCGCTGCGCAGCTCCGACTCGCTGCCTTTGAGGCGTATGCCAGGCGTTGCTTCCAGGCTGATCCGCTGGTTGCGCGGGCCGGACAGGGCCTGGGCGTCGTTCTTGATGGCGGTGAGCAGGGTGTCGACCAGCACTGGCTGGTTGTCCGAGGGATAGTCGGTAGCTTCGAGCTTGGCCAACAGCAACAGGTCGTTGAGCAGCGTCTGCATGCGTGAGCCTTGCGCGCTCATCTGCTGCAAGGCCCGGCTCCAGCGCGGGTTCACGTCCTCGACGTTGTCCAGCAGCGTCTCGAGGTAGCCGGTGATCACTGTCAATGGCGTGCGCAGCTCGTGGGAAACGTTAGCCACGAAGTCCTTGCGCATCTGTTCCAACTGGTGGATGCGGGTCACGTCGCGCACCAGCATCAGGTGCTCGTTGTTGCCGTAGCGGGTGAGGTGCAGTTGCACGCGCAGGCGGTCGTTGATCGGCGAAGGGATCTCCAGCGGCTCGGCGTAGTTCTCCGACTCGAAGTACTCCTTGAAGCGCGGGTGGCGCACCAGGTTGGTCACCGGCTGGCCGCCGTCCTGCGGGGTCTTGAAGCCCAGGAGGGTCTCGGCGGCGCGGTTCCACCACTCAAGGTTGCCGTCGCTGTCGAGCATGATCACCGCATCGCGAAGGGCAGCGGTGGACTCCTGGACCCGGTCGATCACTGCCTGCAGGCGGCCACGCACGCGCTGGTCGCGGCGCTGCAGGTGATAGATGCTGTCGAACACTTCGCCCCACAGGCCGTAGCCATCGGGTGGCGCTTCATCGGGTTGATGATTGCGCAACCAGTCGTGCAAGCGCAGCAACTGCTTCAGTGTCCAGCCCAGGTAGAAGGCCAAGCCGATGGCCAGGCTCCAGCCATAGTAACCGCTGACCAGCCCGCCGATCAGGCAGACGGTGATCAGCAGGAGCATGTGGCGAATCAGGGTCGCGTGCCAGTTCTGGTTCAATTGACAGTCCTTGTACAGCGGGCGCTTGGGCTTCGATCAGCTTTTGGTCGAGAAGCGATAGCCAGTGCCGCGGACGGTTTGTACCAGATTTTCGTAGGCTTCACCCAGTGCCTTGCGCAGGCGGCGGATATGCACGTCGACGGTGCGCTCCTCGACATAGACGTTGCCGCCCCAGACCTGGTCGAGCAACTGGCCGCGGGTGTATGCGCGCTCCTGGTGAGTCATGAAGAACTGCAGCAGGCGGTACTCGGTGGGGCCCATCTCGGCCGGTTTACCATCGATGGTCACGCGGTGGCTGATCGGGTCGAGCAGCAGGCCGCCGACTTCGATCGGCGCTTCGCTGTCGCTTGGGCCGGTGCGGCGCAGCACGGCCTTCAGGCGCGCCACCAGTTCACGGGGCGAGAACGGCTTGGTGATGTAGTCGTCGGCGCCGACTTCCAGGCCCTGGATCTTGTTGTCCTCTTCACCCTTGGCGGTGAGCATGATGATCGGGATGTCGCCGGTCAGCTCGTCGCGCTTGAGGCGGCGGGCCAGCTCGATGCCGGATGTGCCCGGTAGCATCCAGTCGAGCAGGATCAGGTCCGGCTTGCGGTCGACGATGATGGCGTGGGCCTGTTGCGAGTTCTCGGCCTCGAGGCAGTCATAGCCGGCCATTTCCAATGCAACGGCGATCATCTCGCGGATAGGCGCTTCGTCGTCGACGATCAGAATGTTTCTGCCAACCATGCTCAATTACCTCTCCCAGGAACGATGTCTTGGCCCGCATTAGATAACGAAATTATTGCAGCTGTGTGACAGGGCGTGGGCGGTTCTGGCGACATTGCGTGACTGGACTAGGCTACAAGGGGCCGCGAGGGCGGCCGCGAACATTCAATCCACCCCTGAACAATGGTGATTCCAATGACACGACATACGCTGAGCTGGATGGCCCTTTGCGCTGCGCTGGCAGTGCCGGGGGTGGCGTCGGCTCATCACGCCATGGAGAAGGATGGCATGTGGGTCGACCACGATGGCATGACGCTGTACACCTTTGACAAGGACGCTGGTGGCAAGTCCATGTGCAATGGTGAGTGCGCCAAGAACTGGCCGCCGCTGATGGTCAAGAAGGACGACGAGGCGCCGAAGGACAAGTGGACCCACGTCACCCGTGAGGATGGCTCGATGCAGTGGGCCTATGACGGCAAGCCGCTATACACCTTCGTCAAGGACAAGAAGGCCGGCGAGACCACCGGCGATGGCATGAAGGATGTCTGGCACGTCGCCAAGCCTTGATGCACCAGGCGTGGGAGCGCCGCTCGGCCGCTCCCACCATTGGCCTGCACAATTTCAGCGCAGCGCGTAGTCCAGCACCACACCCATGAAGATCAACAACCCCGCCCAGTGGTTGTGCAGGAACGCCTTGAAGCACGACTCGCGGTCCAGCTTGCGCGTCGACCAGAATTCCCAGGCGAAGCATACCGCCGCCGCCAGCAGCCCCAGGTGGAACCAGCCGCCCAGTTCGAAGCGGTTGCCCGCCAGGAGCAGGCAGCCCAGCGACAGCAACTGCAGGCTCAGGATGATCACCCGGTCTGCCTCGCCGAACAGGATGGCGGTGGATTTCACGCCGATCTTCAGGTCGTCGTCACGGTCGACCATGGCGTAGTAGGTGTCATACCCCACCGTCCACAGCAGGTTGGCGATGTACAGCAGCCAGGCGCTGGCCGGCAGTTCGCCACCCGCGGCGGTGAAAGCCATCGGGATTCCCCAGGAATACGCCGCGCCCAGCACCACCTGCGGGTAGTAGGTGTAGCGCTTCATGAACGGGTAGCAGAAGGCCAGGGCCACCGCGCCGAACGACAGCCATACTGTTGTTGCGTTGGTGCACAACACCAACAGGAAGCTCACCCCCACCAGCAAAGCGCACAGCATGAGTGCTTCGCGGGGCTTTACCCGGCCGCTGGCCAGTGGCCGGTCGGCGGTGCGTTTGACGTGGCCGTCCACCTTGCGGTCGGCGAAGTCGTTGATGCAGCAGCCGGCGGCACGCATCAGCACCACGCCGAGGCCGAAAATCAGCACGTTGGCCAGGGTCGGCGAGCCGTTGCCGGCGATCCACACCGCCGACAGCGTCGGCCACAGCAGCAGATAGATGCCGATGGGGCGGTCCATGCGGCTGAGCTGGACAAAGTCCCAGGCGCGCGGGTGAAGGTGGTTGAGCGACTTGAGCAGTTGCAGGTACATCAGCGTTTTTCCTCCTTGACCGCGTGCCACAGGGCGGGCAGGAACACCTCGGCCACCAGCAGGTCGAGGCCGTCGCGTTCGAAGCGCGAGCGCCGTCCCCACAGCCCGGCGCTGGCGACCTCGGCGGGCAGCCAGCCCTGTGGATAACTACATACTTCGATAGGGTGGCGGACGAACGCCTGGTCACAGAACAGCAGCTCGCCCAGCGAGCGGCTGCCCAGGGTCTCCAGGTCGAGCCCGCCGCGTTCCAGCGCCGTGCGGCTGGCCACGCTGCGAGCGAACACCCAGGGATGGTCATGGCCGCGCAGGTAGACCTCGCGCACCCAGCCCTGCGCGCCAGGCCGCAGGCCCAACGCGGCGCATTCATCGTCACGCAGTGGCTGCCAGCCCTCGAACAAAGGAGTGACGCTGAAGTGGTCATGGGACAGACCGGTCAGGCGACGGGTCAGGGAGCCTTCATCGAACAGCCAGTTCAGGGTCGGCTGATCGGGCAGGGGCGCCAGTTGCGGATACGCCAGCCACGCGACAGCGGCTGCTTGCGGGGTTTCGTACGGCACGTCGGTATGCTTGATACAGGCCAGAGAGGCGGCGAGCTTAGCATGATTGCCGTCCTGGCTTGCATACTGCCAGCAGGCCCAGTACAAAAGCCGACCAGAGATTGCACGGTGGTCACTTGCAGGCGCGGGCGTGCCCCGCGACCAGGCCACCAACTGCAACGCACCAATGAGCCTGACCGAGGAACAGCACCCGATGAAAAAGTGGCAATGTATTGTCTGTGGCCTGATCTATGACGAAGCGGACGGCTGGCCGGACGACGGCATCGCCCCCGGCACTCGCTGGGAAGACGTGCCGGAAGACTGGCTGTGCCCTGATTGTGGCGTAGGCAAGAGTGACTTCGAAATGATCGCCATTGGCTGATCGCAACCCTGGTTTGAACAAGGAACGCACGACATGACGTCCCCCGTGGTGATCATTGGTACCGGTCTTGCCGGTTATAACCTGGCGCGAGAGTTTCGCAAGCTGGACGGCGACACGCCGCTGCTGCTGATCACCGCTGACGACGGTCGCTCCTACTCCAAGCCGATGCTGTCCACCGGCTTTGCCAAGCAGAAGGACGCCGACGGCCTGTGCATGGCCGAACCGGGCGCCATGGCCGAGCAGCTCAAGGCCGAGATCCGCACCCACACCCGCATCAGCGGCATCGACCCCGGCCACAAGCGCCTGTGGATCGGCGAAGAAGCGGTGGCGTACCGCGACTTGGTACTGGCCTGGGGCGCGCAGACTGTGCAGGTACCTGTGGAAGGCGATGCGGGCGAGCTGGTCTTCCCGATCAACGACCTTGAGGACTACGCACGTTTTCGTGCCGCTGCCGCAGGCAAGCAACGGGTGCTGATCCTCGGCGCCGGCCTGATCGGCTGCGAATTCGCCAACGACCTCACCTTGGGTGGCCTGCAGTGCGAGATCGTGGCGCCGTGCGAACAGGTAATGCCGACCTTGCTGCACCCTGCGGCGGCCGCCGCGGTGCAGGCAGGCCTGGAAGGGTTGGGGGTGCGTTTCCATCTCGGCCCGGTGCTGACCCGCCTGCAACGCTCCGGGGCGGCACTGGAGGCGCACCTGTCCGACGGCAGCGTCATCCCGTGCGACCTGGTGGTGTCTGCGATCGGCCTGCGGCCGCGCACCGACCTGGCGGCCGCAGCGGGCCTGCAGGTCAACCGCGGGGTGGTGGTGGATCGCCAGCTGCGCACTTCTCACGCCAACATCTTCGCCCTGGGCGACTGCGCCGAGGTCGATGGTATCAACCTGCTGTACGTCATGCCATTGATGACCTGTGCCCGTGCCTTGGCCCAGACCCTGTCCGGCAACCCGACCGCGGTGGCCTATGGGCCAATGCCGGTCACCGTGAAGACCCCGGCCTGTCCGCTGGTGGTGTCCCCCGTGCCGGCAGGCCACGAGGGCACCTGGCTGGTGGAAGGTAGTGGTGGCGACCTGAAAGTGCTCTGCCATGGCGCCGATGGCCAGCTGCTGGGCTACGCCCTGACCGGCGGCGCAGTCATGGAGAAACTGGCGTTGAATCGCCAGTTGCCACCCTTGATGGCATAAATAGCGGGCGTTCTGTCGGAATTATCCTGTTCTTGCCGCGACAATGGCCGCCCAGATACTGGCGCGGCCCCGGTCGGCGTGCCATCCTCACTGGCGTCTGCCGCAGCCTAGAGCCTGCGGTGCCTTGAACGCTGCTCCCTTCGGCAGCACGGCATAACAACAAGAAATCCCGTCAAAGAGGCTTCACTATGCGTAAACCAGAACTCGCCGCCGTCATCGCCGAAAAGGCCGATCTGACCAAGGAAAAGGCCAACCAGGTCCTCAACGCGATTCTCGACAGCATCACCGGCGCACTCGACAAGGACACCGTCACCCTGGTCGGCTTCGGCACCTTCGAAAAACGCCACCGCGGTGCCCGCACCGGCAAGAATCCGCAGACGGGCGAGCCGGTCAAGATCAAGGCCAGCAACACTGTCGCCTTCAAGCCTGGCAAGGGCCTGCGTGACAGCGTCAACGCACCGGCCAAGCCTGCCAAGAAAAAGTGATCGACAAGCCATCGAGACGGGCGCCTTAAGGCGCCCGTTGTGTTTCTGGTAAGCAAATGCGGCGAACTTGCATAAACAGGGCGATAAACGGATAAACTGCGCGACTCAGTCATTTTTCACTCGAGGCGCGTTGATGAAGTTTCGTTTTCTTCTCTGGGCCATGGGCTTGCTGATGGCCAAGGCCAGCCGCAACAACCCGGCGTTCCAGCAGCAGCTGCAGGACAAGGACCTGGTCTTCCAGATGCAGACGCTCGACGGCAAGGTTGCCCGGCACTTCATCGTCAAGGACCTGCGCATCAGCAGCAAGGGCGGCCTGCACCCGCAGCCGGCGTTCGCCATTGCCTTCAAGGATGCCGCCTACGGTTTCGCCACGCTGCAGGCCGGTAACAAGCAGCTGGCGTTCATGCAGGGGATTCAGGAGAAAAACATCCAGATCAAGGGCAATCCGGCGCTGGTGATCTGGTTCCAGGGCTTGATGAAGTACCTGAAACCGAAGAAGAAAAAGGGCTGAGATCACCGGGGCTGCGGTTTGTCGCCACGACAAGCCAGCTCCCACAGAGCGGGCTGGCTGGCAAAAAGGGGCGCAAGGCGCCCCCAACACATCAATGCGGCGCGTGGAACTGCGAGGCCAGCTCACGTAGCAACGCCTCGGCCTCCAGCACCTTGTTCACCACCTCTTGCGCCTTGTCCCGGGTCAGTCCCAGGCGCTCGAGCAGGGCATCCGGGATCTCGCCCTGTGGTCCCGAACCAATCCCGCGCGAGCGCAGCAGGCGAATAGCCAGGCACACCAGGTTCGGGAAGGCCGAGTGCTCACCGTCATAGGTCGGGTCATGCTGGAAACGCAAGGCTGTGGAGAGTTCGTCAGGCATGTCCCACAGCTTCATCAGCCAGGCACCGATCTGTTCACGGCTGATCCC
Organism: Pseudomonas sp. WC1; assembly: GCF_050586565.1. Taxonomy (NCBI): domain Bacteria; kingdom Pseudomonadati; phylum Pseudomonadota; class Gammaproteobacteria; order Pseudomonadales; family Pseudomonadaceae; genus Pseudomonas; species Pseudomonas sp. WC1. The sequence goes on along the minus strand of NZ_JBOBDQ010000030.1, from coordinate 59,033 downwards.
CAGCAAGTGGTGTTCTACATAGCTGTGGCACAGGTGCGGGTTGACCTCCAGATGGCGGCAGATCAGCGAGAAATGTGGCGGGAAGACGTGGGCCAGCAGCAGGTAGCCGAAGTTGTGCAGCAGCCCGGCGAGATAGGTAAGGCCTGCTTCCGGGCGCTCTGCGCGCGGCATGGCGCGGGTCAGGCCCTCGATCACCGCCGCAGTGTAGATCGACTGCTGCCAGTACGGCGTGGCCTGTTGCGGGTGGTCCTTGGGCAGGCTCAGGGTCTTGCCCAGGGCCAGGCCCAAGGCCAGGTTGATCACCAGGTCGAAGCCCAATACCCGGACGATGGCATCTTCCACCGAACGGATCTTGCCGGGGGATGCGTAGTAGGGTGATGCCGCCCAGCTGACGACCTGTGCGGCCAGGGCAGGGTCGGTTTCGACTACACCGGTGATGTCGTCGATGCTGGCATTGGGGTCGACGCGCAGCTTGATGATCTTCTGCGCGGTGTCGGCCAGCGGCGGAATTTCGATGGTCTGCTCCAGGCGTTGCTGGATGCGGCGGGCGGTGAAAGCCTGGACCGCGCGGATGACTTCCCTGGGAGGGCCGTCCAACTGATCGAAACTGAGGCGAATATCGCTGATCGGCTGGCCGAAGGTGCTGGCGCTGGCCTTGACCAGCATTTTCTTGAAAGCCGTCCGGCCAATTTCCAGGAGCAGCCCGGCTTCACCGGACTGGATCAGCAGGGTTTCGTTGTCGAGCAAACTCTTTTCGTACTGGCACGGCGAGCTGGTCAATGCGGGAATGGCGGGCAGGGCCTTGAGATGATGCTTGTCGAGCATCTGCTTCAAGCGCTCCAGCGGCACGGCCTTTAGCTTGCGGCCGGTCAACTCCTCGAGGCGCTTGAGGTCCAGCAACTGGCTTTGCGGGAACAGCACCATCAAGGCACCGATCTCGTCATCGAGCAGTACGGCCTGTACGCGCGAGTTGGCCGGCAGCCCGGGGTGCTCGGGCACCTCGCGGAAGCTGACGTCGAGCTTTTCGAGCAACTGCCGGATGACAGACGGTGCGTGTAGGGTTGCGGTATCCAGGGCAACTTCAGTCATGGCCTGTATCCAATCATTTCTGTAAACGCGAAGTATAACCAGCCTGACCGCCAAGCTGGATCCATTATGGGACGGGCGTCACACCTGGCCATATTGTTGGCCGTGGCGCAACCAGCGGTCGAGTAGCGGGCTGACGTGGTCGGGCCAGCGTGCCAGCAGGGCCTGGGCGGCGTCGCGTACGGCCGGCAACAGGTCGGCGTCGCGCATCAGGTCGGCGACCTTGAACTGTAGCAGGCCGGTCTGGCGAGTCCCGAGCATTTCACCGGGGCCGCGCAGCTCCAGATCCTTCTCTGCAATGACGAAACCATCGTTGGTTTCGCGCATGATGCCCAGGCGTTCGCGGCCGATCTGCGAAAGTGGCGGGTGATAGAGCAGCACGCAGTGGCTTGCCGCGCTGCCCCGGCCGACCCGGCCGCGCAGCTGGTGCAACTGCGCCAGGCCCAGGCGCTCGGGGTTCTCGATAATCATCAGGCTGGCATTGGGCACGTCGACACCGACCTCGATCACCGTGGTGGCGACCAGCAGTTGCAGCTCCCCGGCCTTGAACTCGGCCATGACCGCCGCTTTTTCCGCAGGCTTCATGCGCCCGTGGATAAGGCCCACGCGCAGCTCGCCCAGGGCGCTGCCCAGCTCTTCGAAGGTGCTCTCGGCCGCCTGGCAGGTCAGTTCCTCGGATTCCTCGATCAGGGTGCACACCCAGTAGGCCTGGCGCCCTTCGGCACAAGCGGCGCGGACTCGCTCGACCACTTCGAAACGGCGGCTGTCGGCGACCAGCACGGTATTCACCGGGGTACGCCCGGGGGGCAGCTCGTCGAGGACCGAGGTGTCCAGGTCGGCGTAGGCGCTCATGGCCAGGGTGCGGGGGATCGGCGTGGCGGTCATGATCAGCTGGTGCGGGCACAGCTGGCCCATGACGCCCTTCTTGCGCAGGGCCAGGCGCTGCTGCACGCCGAAACGGTGTTGTTCGTCGATGATCGCCAGGGCCAGGTGCTTGAACTGCACCTCGTCCTGGAACAGCGCGTGGGTACCGACCACCATGGGCGCGCCATTGGCGATCTGCTCCAGGGCGCTGGCGCGAGCCTTGCCCTTGAGCTTGCCGGCCAGCCAGGCGACTTCGATACCCAGCGGCTCGAGCCAGCGTTTGAAGGTGATGAAATGCTGCTCGGCGAGGATCTCGGTGGGGGCCATCAGCGCCACCTGGTAGCCAGCCTCCAGGGCCTGCAGCGCCGCGAGGGCGGCGACCACGGTCTTGCCGGCGCCCACGTCACCCTGTACCAGGCGCATCATCGGTTCGGGTTGGCTGAGGTCGTAGGCGATCTCGTTGCCGACGCGCTGCTGGGCACCTGTCGGGTTGAAGCCGAGGTTGGCCAGGTATTGCGCTGGCAGGCGGGTAGCCCTGGGCAATACCGGCGCACGCAGGCTGCGCTGGCTCTCACGCAGGCGCTGCTGGGAGAGCTGATGGGTCAGCAGCTCCTCGAAGGCCAGGCGGTGCTGGGCCCAGTGATGGCCCTCGGCAAGTTCGTCGAGGTCGGCGTCGGCAGGCGGGTTGTGCAGGTAGCGGATGGCATCGCTCAACGGCGCCAATTGGTAGTCGCGGGCCAGTTGGTCGGGCAGCCAGTCGGGCAGGCTGCGCGGGCCGAGCAGGCTCAGGCTCTGCTGGCAGAGCAGACGCAGGCGTTGTTGAGTGAGGCCTTCGGTGGTCGGGTAGATCGGCGTCAGCGTCTGTTCGACCGGCGGTGGCGCTTCTTCGCCGTTCAGCGCACGGTATTCGGGGTGGTAGATTTCCAGGCCCGAGGCGCCCGGACGTGCTTCGCCATAGCAACGCAGGTGGGTGCCACGCTTGAGGCCCTCCTTCTGCGCATTGCTGAAATGGTAGAAGCGCAGGCTTAGCGTGCCGCTGCCATCGCCCAGGCGCACCACCAGACTGCGGCGCTTGCCCATGGTCACGTCAGCCCCGCTGACCACGCCCTCGATCACCGCGTCCTGGCCGGGACGCAGTTGGCCGATGGGGACTACGCGGGTTCGGTCCTGATAGCGCAACGGCAGGTGGAACAGCAGGTCCTGCAGGTTCTCCAGACCGACCTTGGCGAGTTTCTCTGCCATGGCTTCACCAACACCCTTGAGCGTGGTGACCGGGACGTTCGACAGCTCGGTCATGGGTTCAGGCCGGTTGTTCCACGGGCGGCTTGGCCACCGAGCAGAGGCGGATCGAGTCGGCGAGGATCTCGATGGCCTTCGGCCGCGGGAAGCTGGCGCGCCAGGCGATGGCCACGGTGCGGAACGGTGCGGGCGCGGTCAGCGGGCGAACTTCGATGACGCCCGGTGCATAGTGATGGCTGTGTACGGCCGACAGCGGCAGGATCGAGACGCCCAGGCCGGAGGCGACCATGTGGCGGATGGTTTCCAGTGAGCTGGACTCGACCGTGGTGTGCTTGGAGGCTTCGCCGCCCTTGTTCAGTGTCGGGCAGGCTTCGAGCACCTGGTCGCGGAAACAATGCCCCTCGCCCAGCAGCAGCAGGCTCTTGTCGTTGAGCATGGCGGTGTCGATGGTGTCCTTGGCGGTCCAGGGATGGTCGGCCGGCATCAGCGCACAGAACGGTTCGTCGTACAGCGGCAGGGTCAGCACGTCGGCCTCGTTGAACGGCAGGGCGATGATCACCGCGTCCAGTTCGCCGTTGCGCAGCTTTTCGCGCAGCACATGGGTGAAGTTCTCTTCGATGTACAACGGCATCTGCGGCGCCACGCGGTGCAGTTGCGGGATCAGGTGCGGGAAGAGATAGGGGCCGACGGTGTAGATGGCGCCGACCTTGAGCGGGGCGGTCAGCTGGTTCTTGCCGGCCTGGGCGAGCTCGCGGATGCCCTGAGCCTGCTCCAGTACCTTCTGCGCCTGGGCGACGATGCTCTCGCCGACCGGCGTGAGGCGCACTGCGCTCTTGCTGCGCTCGAAGATCAGCACGCCGAGTTCGTCCTCGAGCTTCTTCACGCCCACCGACAGGGTCGGTTGGCTGACGTGGCAACGCTCGGCCGCGTGGCCGAAGTGCTGCTCCTGCGCGAGGGTAACGATGTAGCGAAGTTCGGTGAGGGTCATAACGTGCGTCCATGAAGTTGCGGCCCCAGCATAGCGGCTGCAATCGATAGACGCACGTTATCAGACTTGCCGTTTTGTGACAGAAACAAAAACGTCAGCGTCGGTCCAGCGAGTACACGAACGGCGCAACCACTTCGATCGTGCCATTGTTCAGCAACTCCGCCGGAGGCTTGGGTACCGTACCGGCACGGCGGATCATCTCCAGCGTGGCCCGGTCCAGCGCCGCGCTGCCCGAACCACCGGCCAGCGTGTACGACACTACCTTGCCTTCGGCGTCGACCACGAAACGCAGGCGGTTGATGCCCTGCAATCCACGGCGGCGAGCGTCCTCGGGGTACTTCTTGTACTTGGCCAGGTGGCGCAGCAGGTCGCTCTGCCAGCTCGGCAGGGCATTACTGTTGGACGCGATGCTGGGCTGCGGCGCCGCCGACTTCTGCGGTGGCGTGTTGCTCGGCGGCGTATCCGCGACGTCGTCCTTGGCCGGTGGCTCGTCTTTCGGCGGCTCAAGCTTCTTCTCGGGCTTGGGCGGCTGTGGCTTGGCCTTCGGCTTGGGCGGCTTGGGGATGGCGATCTTCGGCTTTGGCGCCTCTGCCAGCTTGGGCAGCGGCGGCTCCTCGATCGGCGTCGGCGGTTTCGGGGCGGCCTTGGGCGGTGGCGGTGGCGCAGGCTCTGGCAGCGGTGCCAGCTCGACCATCATCGCTGCCGGCGGCAACTCGAGGGCCTGGGGCACCGACCAGTTGAGCGTCAGCAGCACAGCGACCGCGTGCACACCCAGCACGATCGCCAGGCTGCCACCGTAGCGCGCCATGTTTGAGCGCGTTTTCGTCATTTCTTGGCTGCCGTCTCGAGTCCGACCAGGCCGACCTTGAGGTAGCCAGCGGCACGCATGGTGTTCATCACTTCCATCAGGTCGCCGTAATCGACGCCCTTGTCAGCCTGGAAGAAGATGGTGGTTTCCTTGTCGCCCTTGGTCTTGGCGTCGAGCATCGCGCCAAGCTGGTCGCGCTGGGCCACCTCGTCGTCGCCCAGGTAGAGCTTCTTGTCGGCCTTGACGCTGACGAACACCGGCTTCTCGGGCCGCGGCGCGGGCTTGGCGGTCGAGGCGGGCAGGTCGACCTTGATATCGACCGTGGCCAGGGGCGCGGCAACCATGAAGATGATCAGCAGCACCAGCATCACGTCGATGAACGGCGTGACGTTGATTTCGTGGTTCTCGGCGAGGTCGTCGCCACCTTCGTTGAGATGCAGGCCCATGGCTTACCCCACTTTCACCATGTGCGGGGCGGCGCGTTCGCCACCCTGGTGGTCCAGATCGCGGCTGACCAGCAGCAGGACTTGGGCGGAGGCGTCGGACACCTGTGCCTTGTAGCCGGCGATGGAGCGGGCGAAGACGTTGTAGATGACCACGGCCGGGATCGCGGCGACCAGGCCCAGCGCGGTAGCCAGCAGGGCTTCGGCGATGCCTGGGGCGACCACGGCGAGGTTGGTGGTCTGGGTCTTGGCGATGCCGATGAAGCTGTTCATGATGCCCCACACGGTACCGAACAGACCGACGAACGGGGCAGTGGAGCCGATGGTGGCCAGCACGCCGGTACCGCTGCTCATGGTGCGACCGCTGGCGGCCACCAGACGCTCGAGGCGGAAGCTGACGCGCTCCTTGATGCCTTCTTTCTCGCGAGCGTTGGCCGACAGGCGCATCTCTTCGAGGGCGTCATGCACCAGGGTGTGGGCCAGGGTGCCTTCCTTGTTCGACACCTCGCTGGCCTCTTTCAGGCTCACCGAGCGTTTCAGGGCGGCGATCTCGCCACGCAGGCGGCGCTTGGCGCCCATCAGCTCGAAGCCTTTGGCGATCCAGATGGTCCAGGTGATGATCGAGGCGATGGCCAGGCCGATCATCACGGCCTTCACCACCACGTCGGCGTTCTTGTACATGCCCCATGGGGACAGGTCGTGGGCCATGCCCAGCGAGGTGTCTTCGACCATCGCCTGCACGTTCTCGTCGGCCGGTGCCTGGCCATCCACTGGGGCGTTGGCGTCGGCAGGCGCGTCGGTTGGCGCGGCTACCGGTGCCTGGCCTTCGGCGGCTGGCGCGGCCGGGGCGCTGGCGGCTGCCGGTGCGGCAGCAGTGGCGGCGGGCTCATCGGCCATGGCCACGGGGGCCAGTACCAGGCTGAACATCAGCGCGGCAATGGCGCGCCAGGCGCGCGACGGGGTTGGCGAAGCGGAAGGTTGAGTACGTGTCATGCTGGCCGGACCTGATGAAGAGAAATGGGTTGAGTTCTTCAAGGCCTCGAAGCAGGCCGAGAACAGACAGGGCCGCCATTATTGCAAGTAATTCTTGTTAACAAAAGAATGGAGAGCGCTTTTTTTAACCTTTGTCTAGCCGCTGATCGCTAAATCCGGTTAGCGTGAACCTTTGGATTTGGAGTTTCATGATGTCGGACCTGAGTGCGTTGATCGTCGGCTGCGGCGATGTGGGAGGCCGTCTGGCCCGCCAGTTGCTCGCCCATGGGTGGCAGGTCGATGGCCTGCGCCGGTCGGTGCGGGACCTGCCCGAAGGGGTGCGGCCCGTTGCCGCCGATCTGGCGAACCCGCGCCTGCCAGAAGCGTGGCCCGCGCGCGCGCCGGACTACCTGGTGTACTGCGTGGCGGCCAGCCAGCATGACGAAGCGGGCTACCAGGCCGCCTATATCGACGGTTTGCGCCATGTGCTTGGCTGGCTTGAGAGCAAGGGTCAGCGGCCGCGTCGCCTGCTGTTCGTTTCCAGCAGCAGTGTCTATGCACAACAGGATGGCGAATGGATCGACGAGACCGCAGCCACCGCGCCCGAGGGGTATTCGGGCAAGGTGATGCTCGCGGCGGAGCGCCTGGCGCTGGGCAGTGGCATCCCCGCCAGCATCGTGCGCCTGACCGGCATCTATGGGCCGGGACGTGAGTGGTTGCTGAGTCAGGTACGCCAAGGCTACCGAGTGGCCGAGGAGCCGCCATTGTACGGCAACCGGATTCACGCCGAGGATGCCGCTGGTTTGCTGGCGCACCTGCTGCAGGCCGATGCCCGGGGCGTGGTGCTGGACGACTGCTATATCGGTGTCGATGACGACCCGGCAGCGCTGGCTGACGTGGTGGGCTGGCTGCGCGAGTACCTGGGGGTCACCGAGTGGTCGGACCAGCAGCGGGTGCGGCGTACCGGCAGCAAGCGTTGCAGCAATGCGCGGGCGCGGGCGCTAGGATGGGTGCCGCAGTATCCGAGCTATAAAGAAGGCTATGCGGCCATTCTCCAAGGGCGTGGTTGAGAGAGCCGGCCCCATCGCGGGGCCAGTCGGGTCGCCGCGCTGATGGCTAATCCTTTTCCAGCACCCACTGCCGGGCGCCGGCAGTCAGTTGCGGCATCTCATCCGGCTGGGCGCGGTTGACTGCCTGGAAGATCTCCAGGGTGTCGCCATCGCGCTTGAAGATCCACGGGGCGCCACGCTGGTTGCGCTCCAGCCACAGGCTGTCGTTGCCATCGCCCATGGTCGCGCAGTCACCCGCCAGGCACAGGGCAAAGCGGTCCGGGCCGGGCAGGCCGGTGACGTTGCCGGTATCGCTGAAGCGCACCACCGCGCCCTTGCCCTGGCCCTCGACGATCTTCCAGTCGCCGCCCAGGTATTGCTGGTACAGCGCCTTCTCGAAGCTGCCGCCCAGTGCAGCGCCTTCTGACGCCTTGCTGCGCACGAAGGTCTGCTCATGGCCGGAGGGGTCGATCGCCACGAGTTCGTCACCATCGAGCTTGAGCTGTTCGGTCAGGTCGCCTTCGAAGGTGACCTGCCAGTCCTTCTCGTTGGCGCTCAGGCGCCCGTCGGCGGCCTCGAAGCCATTGCTGAAGCTGGCCTGCTGGTTCTTGACGTCGATCTTCCACTCGAACACCGGGCCCTTGGCATCCAGGGCCTGGCGCAGGCTGGTGCCTTTGCTGGCGGCATCGATGGCGGCCTGGTTGATCCAGGTGCCGTTGAAATCTTCAGGCTTGTGGCTGGCGCAGCCGCCCAGGAGCAGGGCTGCCAGCGTGAGAGGCAATGCGTGGCGCATGGTGAAAACCTTGAGGCAGGAGGGGGTGACGGGCCTTGGCCCGTCACCGGGGTATTACTCGAGGACCAGGATGGCGTCCATCTCGACCTGGGCACCCTTCGGCAGCGCGGCCACGCCGATGGCGGCGCGGGCCGGGTAAGGCTGTTCGAAGTAACGGCCCATGATCTCGTTGACCTTGGCGAAGTGGCTCAGGTCGGTGAGGAAGATGTTCAGCTTGACGATGTCCTTGAACGAACCGCCAGCAGCTTCAGCCACCGACTTCAGGTTCTCGAACACCTGGACGGTCTGGGCTTCGAAGCCTTCGACCAGCTCCATGGTCTTCGGGTCGAGCGGGATCTGACCCGACATGTACACGGTGTTGCCAGCCTTGATCGCTTGCGAGTAGGTGCCGATGGCGGCAGGGGCTTTATCGCTGGTGATGACGGTCTTGCTCATGATGACTCCTTGCGGTTGGCGGACTACGCACGCATCCGGGTGATGCGGACCACGCCGGTCAAGGTGCGCAGCTTCTTGATCACACGGGCCAGGTGCACGCGGTCGTGCACGCTGACCACCAGTTGGACCACGCTGATACGGCCGTCGCGTTCGTCCATGCTGATTTTCTCGATGTTGCCGTCGGCGGCATTGACGCTGCTGGCCAGCAGGGCGATCAGGCCGCGCTGGTGTTCCAGCTCGACGCGCAGCTCGACGTTGAACTCGCCGGTGATGTCCTTGGCCCAGGAGAGCTGCAGGCACTTCTCCGGGTTATGGCGGACTTCACTGATGTTACGGCAGTCTTCCAGGTGCACGACCATGCCCTTGCCCGCCGACAGGTGGCCGACGATCGGGTCGCCCGGGATCGGCGTGCAGCATTTGGCGTAGCTGAGCACCAGGCCCTCGGTACCGCGGATCGCCAGCGGGCCTTCCGGGGCCGGAAGCTGCTCGCCTTCGGCGGACAACAGGCGTCGGGCGACCACGTAGGCCATGCGGTTGCCCAGGCCGATGTCTTCGAGCAGGTCCTCGACCAGCTCCAGGCGATACTCGGTGAGGATCGACTGGATACGCTCCTGGGGAATCTTTTCCAGGCTGCTGTCGAAGCCGGTCAGTACCTTGTTCAGCAGGCGCTCGCCAAGGCTGATGGACTCGGAGCGGCGCTGCTGTTTGAGAGCGTGGCGGATGTGCGTGCGCGCCTTGCCGGTGACCACGAAGTTGAGCCAGGCCGGATTCGGCCGGGCGCCCGGTGCGCTGACGATCTCGACGGTGGAGCCGCTCTGCAACGGCTCGGACAGCGGCGCCAGGCGGCGATTGATGCGGCAGGCGATGCAGCTGTTGCCGACGTCGGTGTGCACCGCGTAGGCGAAGTCGACCGCGGTGGAGCCTTTGGGCAGCTCCATGATCCGGCCTTTGGGGGTGAAGACGTAGACCTCGTCCGGGAACAGGTCGATCTTCACGCTCTCGATGAATTCCAGCGAGTTGCCGGCGCGCTGCTGCAGCTCGAGGATGCCTTTGACCCATTGGCGGGCGCGGGCATGGCTGCCTTTTGGCTGCTCTTCCTCGTTGGACTTGTACAGCCAATGCGCGGCGATGCCATTGTTGGCCATCTCTTCCATTTCGCGGGTGCGGATCTGGATTTCGATGGGCACCCCGTGCATGCCGAACAGCGTGGTGTGCAACGACTGGTAGCCGTTGGCCTTGGGGATCGCGATGTAGTCCTTGAAGCGACCCGGCAGTGGCTTGTACAGGTTGTGCACGGCGCCGAGCACGCGGTAGCAGGTGTCGACCTTGTCGACGATGATGCGGAAGGCGTACACGTCCATGATCTCGGTGAAGGCGCGGCGCTTGCCGCGCATCTTCTTGTAGATACCATAGAGGTGTTTCTGCCGGCCGCTGACCTCGCCTTCGATACCGTCGGCGGCCAGGCAGTTGGCCAGCGAGGTCTCGATCTTGGCGACGATTTCCTTGCGGTTGCCGCGCGCGGCCTTCACCGCCCGGTGGATCAGCGACGAGCGCATCGGGTGCATGGCCTTGAAGCCGAGGTCCTCGAACTCCACGCGCACGGTGTGCATCCCCAGCCGGTTGGCGATAGGGGCGTAGATTTCGAGGGTTTCCTTGGCGATGCGCCGGCGTTTCTCGCCGGAGAGCACTTCCAGGGTGCGCATGTTGTGCAGGCGGTCGGCCAGCTTGACCAGGATCACGCGGATATCGCGGGCCATGGCCATGGCCATCTTCTGGAAGTTCTCGGCCTGCGCCTCGGCCTTGGTCTCGAAGTTCATCTGGGTCAGCTTGCTGACCCCGTCGACCAGTTCGGCGACGGTCTCGCCGAATTGCTGGCTCAAGGCTTCCTTGGCGATGCCGGTGTCTTCGATCACGTCGTGCAGCATGGCCGCCATCAGGCTCTGATGGTCCATGTGCATGTCGGCGAGGATGCTGGCGACCGCCAGCGGATGGGTCACGTAGGGCTCGCCGCTGCGGCGGCGCTGGCCATCGTGGGCCTGTTCGGCGTAGAAGTAGGCCCGACGAACCAAGTTGACCTGTTCGGGGCCCAGATAGGTCGACAGCCGTTCGGCGAGGGCTTCTATACCCGGCATGGTTTCACCTCTTGCAGTAGAAGAGGGCCTTGCGCCGCACGGTGTCGACTGGGCATCAATCAGACGGCCTCGTTGTTCTCGTCCTCGAACGCGGCGAATACCGGATCCTCGGTGACGATCTCTTCGGCGGCGATGAACTCTGGCGTGACGATGCCTTCGGCGATTTCACGCAGGGCGACGACGGTAGGCTTGTCGTTTTCCCACGCAACGCGTGGCTCTTTGCCGCCGGTAGCCAGCTGGCGGGCGCGCTTGGTCGAGAGCATGACCAGCTCAAAGCGGTTATCCACGTGTTCCAGGCAGTCTTCAACAGTTACGCGGGCCATGGTCTTCCTCAGTAGCAAATGCGGTTAGGCGTGCAGCCCAGAATGGGCAGGCGGACTCGATAGTTTAAAAAATCACCAGCCAATAGGGAAGGACTGTTTTGTCGGGTGTACCTGTGGCGCCTGTATCGCGGGGCAAGCCCGCTCCCACGCATGTGTTCCCGAATCGGGCAACGTGGGAGCGGGCTTGCCCCGCGATAGGGCCGATCCAGGCAACTGCAGCCAACCGCCGATGCCCGACAATAGCGTGCTGTCCATCGCCGGCACAACCGTCCTTGGCGCGTTAACGCAACATTGCGTCGCGCAGGCGCGGGGTCAGCTCTTCGAACAACGTCTGCACCGAGCGCAGGGCACGGCAATCGGGCCGCGTCAGCAGCCACAACTGGGTGTCGCAGCCGGGCAGCGGGCCGCTCAGCGCCTCGACGCCGGGCAGGTCGTGGACCATGTAGTCGGGCAGCGCCGCCACGCCCAGGCCGGTGGTCACCAGTTGGGCGATGGTCGACATGCCGCTGCACTGGTAGCGCGGGATCAGGCCGGGATGCTGCTGGTTGCGCCAGACCACGGTGGCGTGGTCCTGCATGGAATCGTCGGGGGCGATCCAGGGCACACTCAGGGGCGCCTCCTGCAGCCGCTCGCGCAGCGCCGGCTGGCCGCAGACCACGTAGGAGGTCGAGCCCAGGCAGCGCCCGACAAGATGCTCAGGCGGCGTGTTGGTCAGGCGCAAGGCGATGTCGGCATCGCGACGGCTGAGGTTGGCGAAGGTGTTGGAGGTGCCCATCTCCAGCGACAACGCAGGATAGTTGGGCATGAACTCGGCCAGCGCCGGCAGCAGCAGGCTGTGCAGCACGGCCTCGGTGCAGGTCAGGCGCACGGTGCCGCTGACCACCTGTTCGCCGCTGGTCAGGGCGATGCGCGCCGCATCCAGTGCCTGTTCGGCGCGCTCGGCCTGCTCGGCCAGGGCCTGGGCGGTGTCGGTGGGCAGGTAGCCTTTACGGCTCTTGACGAACAAGGCGGTGCCCAGCGCCGACTCCAGCCGGCGGATCGAGCGGAACACCGTCGAAACGTCGACCTTGAGCAGTTCGGCTGCCTTGGCCAGCGAGCGGCCGCGCTCCAGTGCCAGGACCAGGGAAAGGTCCGCATGGTTGATCTGATATTGCATCGGTGCACGCTCTGCTTGCCTAAATGCCAATGTCTGTTGCGTTTTGGCCATTTTATAGTGGAACGGCCCCCGGGAATCAATGCAGCCGGTCGGCAACCAGCCCCCAACGATGGGCCAGTGAAAAGAACAACAGCAGCACCATCGTCGCCCTACAAGGCGTCATCCGCAGTTCCCACATCGCCGCTCCGAATCAAAGGATGTACAGCCATGACGTCGGTCTCCCCGTGCGCCAGTTCTTCCCGCGAGATGAATGAATTCCTGGATGCCCATCCGGATACCCAGTACGTCGACCTGCTGATCTCCGACATGAACGGCGTGGTGCGCGGGAAGCGCATCGAGCGCGCCAGCCTGCACAAGGTGTACGAGAAGGGCATCAACCTGCCGGCGTCGTTGTTTGCCCTGGATATCAACGGCTCGACCGTCGAAAGCACCGGGCTGGGCCTGGACATCGGTGACGCCGACCGCATCTGTTTCCCGATTGCCGGCACGCTGTGCGACGAACCCTGGCAGAAACGCCCGACCGCCCAGTTGCTGATGACCATGCATGAGCTGGACGGCGCGCCGTTTTTCGCCGACCCGCGGGAAGTGCTGCGCCAGGTGGTGAGCAAGTTCGACGACCTGGGCCTGGATATCTGCGCCGCGTTCGAGCTGGAGTTCTACCTGATCGACCAGGACAACCTCAACGGTCGCCCGCAGCCGCCGCGCTCGCCGATTTCAGGCAAGCGCCCGCAGTCGACCCAGGTGTACCTGATCGACGATCTCGACGAATACGCCGACTGCCTGCAGGACATGCTCGAAGCTGCCAAGGAGCAGGGCTTGCCGGCCGACGCCATCGTCAAGGAAAGCGCCCCGGCGCAGTTCGAGGTGAACCTGCACCACGTCGCCGACCCGCTGAAGGCCTGTGACTACGCGATCCTGCTCAAGCGCCTGATCAAGAACGTCGCCTACGACCATGAGATGGACTCCACCTTCATGGCCAAGCCCTATCCGGGCCAGGCGGGCAATGGCCTGCACGTACACATTTCGTTGCTGGACAAGAAAACCGGCAAGAACATCTTCGCCAATGCCGACCCGCTGCAAAGCGACGCCCTGCGCCACGCCATTGGTGGCGTGCTGGAAACCATGCCGGCATCGATGGCATTCCTCTGCCCGAACATCAACTCGTACCGTCGCTTCGGTGCACAGTTCTATGTGCCCAACGCGCCGAGCTGGGGCCTGGACAACCGCACGGTGGCTGTCCGCGTGCCGACCGACAGCAGCGAGAACGTGCGCATCGAGCACCGCGTGGCCGGCGCCGATGCCAACCCGTACCTGATGCTCGCGGCGATCCTCGCCGGCATCCACCACGGCCTGACCAACAAGGTCGAGCCGGACGCGCCGATCGAAGGCAACTCGTACGAGCAGCTGGAGCAGAGCCTGCCGAACAACCTGCGTGATGCCCTGCGCGCGCTGGATGACAGCGAAGTCCTCAACCAATACATCAGCCCGGACTACATCGACATCTTCGTGGCCTGCAAGGAAAGCGAGCTGGCCGAGTTCGAAGTGTCGATCTCCGACCTCGAGTACAACTGGTACCTGCACACGGTGTAAGCCCATGAGCGCAATTGCGGTCCCCTTGATCGGTGTCAGCGCCTGCCGCCAGCAGGTGGGGAAGAACTCGTCGCACACGGTGGGCGACAAGTATGTCGAGGCCGCGGGCTTTGCCGGGCTGCCGCTGATCCTGCCGGCCCGTGACGGCGGCAGCGACACGCAGACGCTGCTGGCCAGGCTCGATGGCATTCTTTTTACCGGTTCGCCTTCAAATGTCGAGCCGCATCATTACAATGGCGCGCCCAGCGCGGAAGGCACCCAGCACGATCTTGCACGTGACCGCCTGACCTTGCCGCTGCTGCAGGCGGCCATTGCCGCGGGTGTGCCGGTGTTCTGCATCTGCCGTGGCTTCCAGGAACTGAACGTGGCCCTCGGTGGCAGCCTGCACCAACGGGTGCAGGAATTGCCCGGCTACCTGGACCACCGCGAACCTGAGGACGCACCCCTGGAGGTGCAATACGGCCCTCGTCACCCCGTCGGCATACAGCCGGGTGGGGTGCTCGAGCGCCTGGGCCTGGCTGCGCGGTTCGAGGTCAACTCGCTGCACAGCCAGGGCATCGACCGCCTGGCCCCGGGCCTGCGCGTCGAGGCACGGGCCCCGGATGGCCTGATCGAAGCGGTGTCGATGCCTGATGCGCCGGGCTTTGTACTCGGCGTGCAGTGGCACCCTGAATGGCGTTTCGCCGAAAACCCGGTTTCGCTGCGCCTGTTCGAGGCGTTCCGCGAGGCCTGCATTGCCCATGCTGCACGGGAGGGTGTGCGCCAGAAGATCCTCTGACGTCACCCGGTAGTCTCGGATGACCCACCCCGGCAGTGAGCTTTCAATGAGTGGAAGCGGGCCCGCTACGGCGGGCCTGTGAAAACAATTCCAATAGTTACGGCAAATACTCATGAGCGATTACACAGAAGCCGGCCGCCCCCCCGACGTGGCGGCCGACTCGGGCAACACCCAGCGCAGCAAGGGCCTGGCCAAGGGCCGCCTCGGTCTGCTGGCCAGCGTCGTGCTGGGCATTTCCACCATTGCGCCGGTCTACACCCTGACTGGCGCGCTCGGCCCGACCGTGCGTGAAGTCGGCGCCCACCTGCCGGCGGTGTTCATCGTCGGCTTCCTGCCGATGCTGCTGGTCGCCCTGGGCTACCGCGAGCTGAACTCGGCGGAGCCCGACAGCGGCACGTCCTTCACCTGGTCGGCCCGGGCCTTCGGCCCGATGATCGGCTGGATCGGCGGCTGGGGGCTGGTGGTCGCCACCACCATCGTGCTGTCCAATCTGGCAGGCGTGGCGGTGGACTTCTTCTACCTGTTCCTGGCCCAGATCACCGGCAACCAGGAGCTGGCCGCGTTGGCGGACAACCTGTTGATCAACGTCACCACCTGTTGCGTGTTCATCGCCCTGGCGGTGTGGATCTGCTGTCGCGGCATGGCCACCACCATGACGGTGCAGTACGGCTTGGTGGCCTTGCAGTTGCTGGTGCTGATCGGCTTCGCCTTCGCAGCGTTCGGCGAGACCACTGCGCCGCCGCCGCTGGCGTTCGACCTGGCCTGGTTCAACCCGTTCGGTGTCGAGTCGTTCTCGGCCTTTGCCGCCGGCCTGTCGTTGTCGATTTTCATTTTCTGGGGCTGGGACGTGTGCCTGACCGTCAGCGAAGAGTCGATCGGCAGCGATGAAGTACCGGGCAAGGCGGCAACCTGGACCGTGCTGCTGATTCTCGGCCTGTACCTGCTCACCGCCATCGCCACCCTGCAGTTTGCCGGGATCAGTGAGCACGGCCTGGGCCTGAACAATCCGCGCATCCAGGAGAACGTGTTCGCCCACCTGGCCGGGCCGGTGATGGGACCGCTGGCGATCCTGATGTCGATCGCGGTGCTGGCCAGCACCGCCGCCTCGCTGCAATCGACTTTCGTCTCGCCGGCGCGCACCCTGCTTGCCATGGGTTACTACGGCGCAGTGCCGCAACGCTTCGCCACTGTTTGCCCGCGTTCGCAGACGCCGCGCTACGCGACCATCTGTGCCGGTATTGCCGCAGGTCTGTTCTACGTGACCATGCGTACCCTCAGCGAGAACGTGCTGGCCGACACCATCACCGCCTTGGGCATGATGATCTGCTTCTATTACTCACTGACCGCCTTCGCCTGCGTGTGGTACTTCCGCCGCAGCCTGTTCGACAGCGTGCGCCACTTCTTCATGCGCGGCGTGTGCCCGCTGGTGGGTGGCCTGATCCTGTCGGTGATCTTCCTGCGCACGGCGATCGACAGCGCCTCGCCAGACTTTGGCAGCGGCTCGCATGTGGGTGGGCTGGGGCTGGTATTCGTGATCGCGGCGATCATTTCGGCGCTGGGCATCGTGCTGATGCTGCTGTCGCGGCTGCGTGCGCCGGCGTACTTCCTGGGGGCTACCCTGCGTCAGCAGGCGACGTTGCAGCTGCAGGAGTAAGGAAAAAGGGGCTGCTTTGCAGCCCATCGCCGGCAAGCCGGCTCCCACAGGAGATTGCATACCCTTGTGGGAGCCGGCTTGTCGTGGCGACGAACCGCGGCGAATGGGCCTCATAGAGACCCAGGCTATCTTCAGCCGATCAGCTCTTTGAGTAGTGCTCGGTGTACTCGCTGCTGGTTATCCAGCTTCAGCTTTTCGGCATGCTGCACGGCATCCGCACCATCTTCGCGGTTCGAGCGGAACACCGCCTTGAGGTCTTCGAGTGCATCATCAAACTTGTCGTTGATGATGACGTACTCGTACTCGTTGTAATGCTCCATCTCGCTGACCGCTTCCTTCATGCGTCCGGCGATGATTTCTTCGCTGTCCTGGCCGCGACCGTCCAAGCGTTGGCGCAGGGCCTGCTGGCTCGGTGGCAGGATGAAGATCGAGCGCGCTTTTGGCATTAGCTTGCGTACCTGACGGGCTCCTTGCCAGTCGATTTCCAGTATCAGGTCTTTTCCCTTGTTCAGCGTCTGCTGCATCGCGCTGCGGGAAGTACCGTAGAAATTGCCGAACACCTCGGCATGCTCAAGGAAGTCATTCTTGGCGATGAGTGTCTTGAACTCGTCATGGCTGACGAAGTGATAGTTCGTTCCATGCTTTTCGCCTGGGCGCATCTTGCGCGTGGTATGCGATACCGAGACGCTCACACGCGGGTCTTGCCTGATCAGCTCAGTGACCAGGCTGGTCTTGCCGGCGCCGGACGGGGCCGAGACGATGTAGAGGGTGCCGCTGCTGTGGTTCATGGTAGGGGTGGCCTTACTCGATGTTCTGTACTTGTTCACGCATCTGTTCGATCAGCACCTTCAGGTTGACTGCCGCCTGCGTGCTGCGTGGGTCGAATGCCTTGGAGCCAAGGGTGTTGGCTTCGCGGTTGAGCTCCTGCATCAGGAAGTCCAGGCGCCGGCCGGCGGCGCCGCCCGACTTGAGTACCCGGCGTACTTCGGTGACGTGAGTGCTGAGGCGGTCCAGCTCTTCGGCGACGTCGCTTTTCTGCGCCAGCAGGACCATCTCCTGTTCCAGGCGTTGTGGGTCGAGCTCGGCCTGCATGTCGCTGAAGCGGTCGAGGACCTTCTGCCGCTGTGCGGCGAGCATCTGCGGCACCAGGGCGCGCAGGGTGGCGACTTCTCCGGCCATGCTGTCCAGGCGCTCGTTGATCAGCCGGGCCAGTTCGGCGCCTTCGCGTTGGCGGCCGGCCTTGAGTTCGGTCAGGGCTTCGTCGAACAGTGCGATGGCTTCGGCATTGAGCGCTTGCGGATCGGTGGCGTCGGCCACCAGCACGCCCGGCCAGGCCAGTACTTCCAGCGGGTTGAGCGGTGCCGGTTGCTTGATCAGGCTGGCGACGGTTTCGGCGGCGGCGACCAGTTGCGCGGCACGTTCGCGATCGACCTGCAGTGGCTTGCCGGTGCTGTCCTCGCTCAGACGCAGGGTGCACTCGACCTTGCCGCGCGAGAGGCCTTGGCGCAGGCCTTCGCGTACGGCGCCTTCGAGGTCGCGCAGGGCCTCGGGCAGGCGCAGGTGGGGTTCGAGATAGCGGTGGTTGACCGAGCGCAGCTCCCAGACCAGGGTGCCTTGGCTGCCAGCGCGCTCGACACGAGCAAAAGCGGTCATGCTATGCACCATGGGGAGTACCTCGCGTATTCAGGTGGACGGAGAGCCTGTCGGCTGCAAGGCGCAGGATTGTAGCGCAGTGCGGCGTGGGCGCCCAATCCAGCCATGCTAACGGTCGCCCCGAAACCTGTCGGAAAACACGACAGGCTGCGCAAGCGCGACGACAGGCGTGCCTTCGCCGGGCGTCGGGCTCTATAATGCTCGGCAGATTCAAATGTCCCCGTACAGGTATTCCAGATGAAACGTCCAAGTGGTCGCGCCGCCGATCAGCTCCGCTCGATCCGCATTACCCGCAACTACACCAAGCACGCCGAAGGATCGGTTCTGGTCGAGTTCGGTGACACCAAGGTCATCTGCACGGTCAGCGTCGAGAACGGTGTTCCCCGCTTCCTCAAAGGCCAGGGCCAAGGTTGGCTGACCGCCGAGTACGGCATGCTGCCGCGCTCCACCGGCGAGCGTAACCAGCGCGAGGCCAGCCGTGGCAAGCAAGGCGGCCGCACCCTAGAGATCCAGCGCCTTATCGGCCGCTCCCTGCGCGCTGCGCTGGACATGAGCAAGCTCGGCGACATCACCCTGTACGTCGACTGCGACGTGATCCAGGCCGACGGCGGCACCCGCACTGCCTCGATCACCGGCGCCATGGTTGCCCTGTGCGACGCCCTGGCGGTGATCAAGAAACGTGGCGGCCTCAAGGGTGGCAACCCGCTCAAGCACATGATTGCCGCGGTATCGGTGGGCATGTACCAGGGCGAGGCCGTGCTCGACCTCGACTACCTCGAGGACTCCGCCGCCGAGACCGACCTGAACGTGGTCATGACCAGCGCCGGTGGTTTCATCGAGGTACAGGGCACCGCCGAGGGCGCGCCGTTCCAGCCTGCCGACTTCAACGCCATGCTGGCGCTGGCGCAGAAGGGCATGGACGAGATCTTCGAACTGCAGAAAGCGGCGCTGGCCGACTGAGCAGACGCCAGGGAGGTGCGGGACATGAACGATTCGGATCTACCGATCACCCCGCCCAGCGCCGATATCAGGCAATGGGCAATGTTCTGCCACCTCTCGGCATTGTTGGGGCTGGTGCTGCCTCTGGGGCATTTGCTGGGCCCGCTGGTGCTGTGGCACCTCAAGCGCGAGCAGGACCCTTTTATCGATGCCCAGGGCAAGGAGGCGCTGAACTTCCAGATCAGCGTGACCATCGCCGGCTTCGTCTGCTTCCTGCTGATGTTCGTGTTCATCGGCATCCTGCTGTTCGCCGTGCTGATGGTGACGGTGCTGATCCTGATCATCCTGGCAGCGGTCAAGGCCAATGAAGGGCAGCCGTATCGCTATCCCTTCATCTGGCGGCCTATCAGATAGAAACAAAAAAGCCGACCTGATGGTCGGCTTTTTTGTGCGTGCCATCCTCAGATGGTCAGCGTCCAGTCATAGTCCACGATCAGCGGCGCATGCTGGGAAAAGCGCGGCTGGCGCGGCAGGCGGGCGTTGCGCACGAAACGGCGCAGGCCTGGGGTGAGGATCTGGTAGTCGAACCGGTAACCCAGGTTGAGCATCTCAGCCTGTTCGTTGTCCGGCCACCAGCTGTACTGGTCGCCTTCACGGCTGACTTCGCGCAGGGCATCGACATAACCCATGTCGCCGACGATGGCGTCCATCCAGGCGCGTTCGGGCGGCAGGAAGCCCGGCGACTGTTGGCTGTCACGCCAGTTCTTGATGTCGAGCTTCTGCTGCGCCACGTAGAACGAGCCGCAGTAGATGTACTCGCGACGCTTGCGGCGTTGCTTGTCCAGGTACTTGGCGAAGTCGTCCATCAACTTGAACTTCTGGTTCAAGTCTTCGTCCCCGTTCATGCCCGAAGGCAGCAACAGGCTGGCAATACTGACTTTGTCGAAATCTGCTTGCAGATAACGCCCGTAGCGGTCGGCTGTCTCGAAGCCCAGGCCGGTGATGACTGCCTTGGGCTGCATGCGCGAGTAAAGTGCCACGCCACCTTGGGTGGGCACCTCCGCGTCGCAGGCGTAAAGGAAATAGCCATCGAGCTGGAAAGCTGGGTCGTCGAGTTCAAAGGCCGAGGCGCGGGTATCCTGAAGGCAGATGACGTCGGCATTCTGGGCTTGCAACCAGCTGAGCAATCCACGCTCGGCCGCAGCCTGAATGCCATTTACGTTCACACTGATGATCCGCATAAATGGCCCCAAAAATCTCGTGCGTGTATGATACCCGAGCTCAACACATTTAGCTAAATCCGTGGTGTCCGGGACCTTTCATGCAGCCGTATCAGCGCGACTTCATCCGTTTTGCCATCGATCGCGGCGTTCTGCGCTTCGGTGAGTTCACCCTGAAATCGGGGCGTACCAGCCCGTACTTCTTCAATGCTGGCCTGTTCAATACCGGGTCCGCCCTGGCGCAGCTGGGGCGTTGCTACGCGGCGGCCATCGTCGACAGCAAGATCCCCTTCGACGTGCTGTTCGGCCCGGCCTACAAGGGCATTCCCCTGGCGGCGGCCACTGCCGTGGCCCTGGCCGAGCAGCACCAGCTCGACGTGCCGTGGTGCTTCAACCGCAAAGAGGCCAAGGACCACGGCGAGGGCGGCAGCCTGGTCGGTGCCCCGCTGGCCGGTGACGTGCTGATCATCGACGACGTGATCACTGCCGGCACCGCGATCCGCGAGGTCATGCAGATCATCAACGCCCAGCAGGCCAAGGCCGCCGGTGTGCTGATCGCACTGAACCGCGAAGAGCGGGGCAATGGCGCGCTGTCGGCGATCCAGGAAGTCGAACGCGACTTCGGTATCCCGGTGGTCAGCATCGTCTCGCTGACCCAGGTGCTGGAGTTCCTGGCCGACGATCCGCAGCTCAAGCAGCACCTGCCGGCGGTCGAGGCCTACCGCGCGCAATACGGTATCTGACCGGCCCGCAGGCACGAAAAAGGCGACCTTCGGGTCGCCTTTTTCGTGCCTGCGGTTCAGCTGCGGTTCGGGTAAGGGTCCTGCACGGCATCACCGACGCCGGTGAGGATCTTCCAGCCACGCTTGGGGTGGGTGCCGGGGGTGAAGTCAGGGCAGGGAGGCATCGAGGTCTTGCCCTGGTTGGAGTACTTGCGTCCGCAGTCGGCGCATTCGTAGCTGCCTGCGGAAACATCGCTGCCATATTTGACCAGTTCTTTCTGCATCGCTGTATCTCCGATGGGGTGGAGTTGGAATGCTAGTCGGCTGGCAGAGATGCGTGTTGTAGTGCCTGTCCGTGCTGGCGGTAGGATTTTTCCGAACTGGAAAAGAAAGGCGGCCCTTGGGCCGCCTGCGCGTCGTGTCAGTCTGTGCCGTACTTCGGCGAACGTGGCCCGTAGAGGATCCCGCCATTCGGGTAGGGCGTCAGCAGGCGTGCGCTGGTCATCCCGGCGATCGGGTAGCCGGCATCATCCTGTACGCTGCTGATGATCTGGTTGATGGCCGCCGCCACCAGCATGCCGATCAGGCCACCCTGGTTCTGCTTGCCTTCCTCGCTGGAGGCCGTGGCACTGCCGGTCCACAAGGTGGCACCGGTCTTCAGGTCGACCAGTTTGGCGCTGGCAGTGACAATGGTCGCGCTGCTCAGCACCATGTAGCGGGTGCCGTAGTCGCTGACGGTCACGTACAGGCCGGCGTCGGCGCCGAAGATCTCGTTCAGCTTGGCTGTGGGCAACTGGTGGATATCGGCCGGCGTGGTCAGGCCGTTCTGGCGGAACGTCTCGTCCACCAGCGCCACCGGCATCACGTAGTAGCCGGCCTCGGCCAGCGGATAGGTGACCTGGGACAGCATGCTGTAGGTGGCCTTGACGTCGGGCGACTCGTTCAGCGGCGGCAGGATCAGGATCGACTTCGGTCGGCTCTGCTTGTAGGCCGAATAGTCGATGCTCTTGCGCTCGGCGCAGCCGGCGAACAGGGCCAGCACGCAGGCGCCGACGATCAGTTGGGTCAGGCGCTTGATCATTGCTGGGCTCCCTTGCTGGCGTTGCTCATCAGGAAGTCCATGTAGGCCGCCGACTCAGGGAACAGCGCTTTTTCGGTACGGAACTGCTGGATCATCTGGTCATCCTTGCCCAGGCTGGAGTACAGCAGGCCCAGCTGCGCGTGGTAGCCCGGTGGCACTGCGCCGTTCTTGGCCTTGATCTTCTCCAGGTCGCGCTCCAGGGCGGTGACCTGTTCTTCCTTGGCGTCACCTTTGAGGTAGCCGTATACCTGGGGCTGGTAGCTTTCCCACTGGTACAGGGTCTTGGGCGAATTGCAGCCGGCCAGCAGGACGCTGCCCAGCAGCAGCCCGGCGACAGTGCGCCAGGCCGGGTAGGTGATGCTCATCGAACGGTCTTCCTTGTCGTGTTGTGCTTGTTATTGCGCCTGTGGTTTCCACTGGCCGCTTTCGACTGCGCCCACCAGCTTGTTGACAGCTTCGCGCATGGCCAGGTCGAGCACTTTGCCGTTGAGGGTCGAGTCGTAGCTGGCGGTGCCGCCGAAGCCGATGACTTCACGGTTGGACAGGGCGTATTCACCGGCGCCTTGGCTCGAATAGACCACTTCGGATGTGCTGATGTTGACGATGTTCAGGGCGACCTTGGCGTAGGCGATCTGGGTCTTGCCGCGGCCGAGGATGCCGAACAGCTGGTGATCGCCGACTTCCTTGCGGCCGAACTCGGTGACGTCGCCGGTCACCACGAAGTCGGCGCCCTTCAGGCGCTGGGCCTGGCCCTTGATGGCCGCTTCCTGCTGGATCTCGCCCATGTTGTCGCGGTCCAGCACGTTGAAACGGTTGGTCTGCTGCAGGTGGGTGATCAGGATGGTCTTGGCCTGGCCGCCGAGGCGGTCGACGCCGTCGGAGAAGATGCCGCGCATGTAGCTGGAGCGGTTGTCGAACTTGCCCACGGCGATCGGCGTGCGCACGCCGCTGTAGGGACGACTGACGCTTTCGACCTGTTGCACGGCAACAGCGGTGGAGGTTTCGGTGGCACAGCCGGCGATGGACCCGACAGCCAGGGCGGCTGCCAGCACGAGTCCTTGTGATGCGTATTTCACGCGTGTTCTCCAGGTAAATAGAAACTATTCGTAACGAGCAAGCATGCTGTCACGTTGTTTCGGCAGTCTACCGGGATTCTTGATAGTCAAACATCAAGGGTAATGGCTATAAGCCATCTTTTTGAGTGGGCGGGGATGGACGCATCGCGGGGCAGGCCTGCTCCCAGCTGGGAGCGGGCCTGCCCCGCGATAGGATTACAGCTGGATCAGCGTGGTTTGCGGTTGCTGATCAACGTGCCCACGCCGCTGTCGGTGAAGATCTCCAGCAGCACGGCATTCGGCACGCGACCGTCGATGATGTGCGAGCTGTTCACGCCACCCTGGACGGCATCCAGTGCGCACTTGATCTTCGGCAGCATGCCGCCGTAGATGGTGCCATCGGCGATCAGTTCGTTGACCTGCTCGGTGCTCAGCCCCGTGAGGACCTCGCCCTGCTTGTCCATCAGGCCGGCGATGTTGGTCAGCAGCATCAGCTTCTCGGCCTTCAGCGCCTCGGCCACCTTGCCGGCCACGAGGTCGGCGTTGATGTTGTACGACTCGCCGTTGGCGCCCACGCCGATCGGCGCGATCACCGGGATGAAGTCACCCTTGACCAGCATGTTCAGCAAGTCGGTGTTGACGCTGACGACCTCGCCGACATGGCCGATGTCGATGATTTCCGGGGTGGTCATCTCCGGCGTCTGGCGGGTGACGGTGAGTTTCTTGGCGCGGATCAGCTCAGCATCCTTGCCGGTCAGGCCGATGGCGCTGCCGCCGTGGCGGTTGATCAGGTTGACGATGTCCTTGTTCACCTGGCCGCCCAGGACCATCTCCACCACGTCCATGGTCGCCGCGTCGGTCACGCGCATGCCATCGATGAAGTGGCTGTCTATCGACAGGCGCTTGAGCAGGTCGCCGATCTGCGGGCCGCCACCGTGCACCACCACCGGGTTGATGCCCACGGCCTTCATCAGCACGATGTCACGGGCGAAGCCGGTCTTGAGCTCCTCGCTCTCCATCGCGTTGCCGCCGTACTTGATCACCAGGGTCTTGCCGACGAAGCGGCGGATGTAAGGCAGTGCTTCGGACAAAACCTCGGCTACATGGGAAGCGGCATCGCGATCGAGGGTCATGCAGGGCTCCAGGTAAGGAACGGATAGTCGTCAGAACGGCAGTTGCAGGCCTGGTTGGACCCGCAGCAGCTGCGTGCGGAATACAGCCTTGATTCGGTCGAGTTCTGCGGCGCTGTCGGCCTCGAAGCGCAGCACCAGCACCGGTGTGGTGTTGGAGGCGCGAACCAGGCCCCAGCCGTTGGGGTAGTCGACCCGCACACCGTCGATGGTGGTCAGGCTGGCTTCGCCCCAATCGGCGTCGCGTTGCAGTGCATCAATGATGCTGAATTTACCCTCGTCGGTCACATCAATGTTGATTTCCGGCGTGGAAATATCATTGGGGAACGCGGCGAACAGGCTTTCGGCGTCCTGCCCGGCCTTGCTGAGGATCTCCAGCAGGCGCGCGGCGCTGTAGATGCCGTCGTCGAAACCGTACCAGCGCTCCTTGATGAAGATGTGCCCGCTCATCTCGCCGGCCAGCAGCGAGCCGGTCTGTTTCATCTTCTTCTTGATCAGCGAGTGGCCGGTCTTCCACATCAGCGCGCGGCCACCGTGCTGTTCGATCAGCGGGGTCAGGCGGCGCGTGCATTTGACGTCGAAGATGATCTCGGCGCCCGGGTTGCGCGACAGCACGTCCTGGGCGAACAGCATCAGCAGGCGGTCGGGGTAGACGATGCTGCCGGTGTTGGTCACCACACCCACGCGGTCACCGTCGCCATCGAAGGCCAGGCCGATATCGGCGCCGGTCTCTTTCACCTTGGCGATCAGGTCCTCCAGGTTCTCGGGCTTGCCCGGATCCGGGTGGTGGTTGGGGAAGTTGCCGTCGACTTCGCAGAACAGTGGGATCACCTCACAGTTCAACGCTTCGATCAGTTGCGGAGCGACCACGCCGGCCGCGCCGTTGCCGCAGTCGACAACCACCTTCAGGCGCTTGGCCAGTTTCACATCGGCGACGATCTGCTGGAAGTAGCGTTCAAGGATCTCGACCTTTTCCACGCGGCCATCGCCACGGGTCAGGTCATTGGTCTTCAGGCGGGTCAGCAGGGCCTGGATCTGTTCATTGGCCAGGGTATCGCCGGCGATGACGATCTTGAAACCGTTGTAGTCCGAGGGGTTGTGGCTGCCGGTGAGCATCACGCCCGACTTGCCGGCCAGCACATTGGCGGCGTAGTACAACGCCGGGGTCGGCACCAGGCCGACGTCGCTGACCTGGCAACCGGCCTCGACCAGGCCCTTGATCAGTTGCTCGACCAGCATCGGGCCGGACAGGCGGCCATCGCGGCCGACCGAGATCTGTGGCTCGCCCTGGGCGAGGGTCTGGGCGCCAATGGCGCGGCCGATCCAGTAGGCGGTCTCGGCATGCAGGGTCTTGCCGACCACGCCGCGGATGTCATAGGCGCGGAAGATACTGTCGGGCAGTGCGGGGACCAGCTGGGCCATGTCGTTCATCTCTGGGGACTCCAAGTATTCAAAGGCTTCTGGGCAGGCACAAACTGAACGCTTGGACGTTGGTTTCGCCGCAGAGTTCGCCATCCATGGCCCGAACGGTCTGTCGTCGGCTCAGCGGGTGCCCGAATGGCCGAAGCCGCCGGCGCCACGCTGGGTTTCGTCGAACTGCTCGACGATATCGAAGTGCGCCTGCACCACCGGCACCAGGATCAGCTGCGCGATGCGCTCGCCGACGGTGATGGTGAACGGCGTGCTGCCGCGGTTCCAGCAGGACACCATCAGCTCGCCCTGGTAGTCGGAGTCGATCAGGCCGACCAGGTTGCCCAGTACGATGCCGTGCTTATGGCCCAGGCCTGAGCGCGGCAGGATCATGGCCGCCAGGCCCGGGTCGCCGATGTACACCGACAGGCCGGTGGGGATCAGCAGGGTCTGGCCTGGCTCGAGGACGGTGTCTTCTTTGAGCAGGGCGCGCAGGTCGAGGCCTGCCGAGCCTGGAGTGGCGTACTGCGGCAGGGGGAATTCGGTGCCCAGGCGAGGGTCGAGGATCTTGGCTTGAAGAGCGTGCATGTAACTTATTGAACCTGGTTGAGCCGTTCGGCGATGAAGGCGACCAGCTGACGGGCAATCTTGCCTTTGCTGGTCTGCGCGAAGAGGGTTTGATGCTGCTGCCGGTCTATCACGGTCAGGGCGTTTTCCTCGCTGTTGAAGCCGATGCTGGGGTTGGCCACATCATTGGCGACGATCAGGTCGAGGTTCTTGTCCTTGAGCTTGCGCGTGGCGTAGTCGAGCAGGTGCTCGGTCTCGGCGGCGAAACCGACGCTGAACGGGCGATCGGCGCGGCCGGCAATGGTCGCAAGGATATCGGGATTGCGCACCATCTGCAGCAGCATGCCGTCGCCGGTAGTGGGATCTTTCTTAAGTTTCTGTGAGGCGACGACCTCAGGGCGGTAGTCCGCGACCGCAGCCGAGGCGATGAACAGGTCGCAAGGCATGGCTGCTTCGCAGGCCGCGAGCATGTCCCGCGCGCTCACCACGTCGATGCGGCTGACCCGGTCGGGGGTCTGCAGGTGCACAGGTCCGGTGACGAGGGTCACCCGGGCCCCGGCTTCGGCGGCAGCCTCGGCCAGGGCGAAGCCCATCTTCCCTGAACTATGGTTGGTGATGTAACGCACCGGGTCGATGTTCTCTTGCGTAGGGCCGGCGGTGATCAGCACGTGCTTGCCGGTCAGGGCCTGGCGCTTGAAGCTTTCGGCGGCGCACCAGGCCAGGTCGGTGGCTTCGAGCATGCGGCCCAGGCCCACGTCGCCACAGGCCTGGCTGCCGGAGGCCGGGCCGAATACCTGGATGCCGCGGCTTTTCAGCAGCTCGAGGTTGGCCTGGGTCGCCGGGTCGCGCCACATGGCCTGGTTCATCGCCGGGGCGACGGCGACGGTGGCGTCGGTAGCCAGTACCAGGGTGGTCAGCAGGTCGTCGGCCATGCCCTGGGCCATGCGCGCCATCAGGTCGGCAGTGGCCGGGGCGATCAGCACCAGGTCGGCCCATTTGGCCAGCTCGATATGGCCCATGGCCGCTTCGGCCGCGGGGTCGAGCAGATCCAGATGGACCGGGTGGCCGGACAGCGCCTGCAGCGTGAGCGGGGTGATGAACTCGGCGCCACCACGGGTCATGACCACGCGCACCTGCGCGCCGTGTTCCAGGAGTCGGCGAATCAGCTCGGCGCTCTTGTAGGCGGCGATGCCGCCACCCACGCCGAGAACGATGCGCTTGCGATACAACCGCTGCATAGGCCTTGCCTTATTCCAGTGAAAGCGGGTGGCGACGACAGCTGCCTGCGGCAGATCGTCGCATTTTCGAAGCGAACTAGATTAACACAGCGCCCAAAGGGGCCGTAGTGGCAGGCGAGGAGGGGAAATGAACATCAGGGAGTGGCCGGCTGAAGAACGGCCGAGGGAGAAGTTGTTGCAGCGCGGGGCGGCGATCCTGTCGGATGCGGAATTGCTGGCGGTACTGCTGGGGTCTGGGGTTGCCGGACGCAATGTGCTCGACCTGGCGCGTGGGCTGCTGGCGAAGTTCGGCGGGCTCCGGCAGTTCCTCGAGGCGGATCGGGCCATGGTGCTGCGCGAGCCTGGCCTGGGGCCGGTGCGGTATGCGCAGTTGCAGGCATTGCTGGAAATAGGCAGGCGCTACCTGGATGAACACATCGAGCGTGCGTCGGTCCTGGAGAGCCCGACCTCGGTGAGGCGCTATCTCAAGTCCATGCTGCGGCACGAGTCCAGCGAGGTGTTCGGCTGCCTGTTCCTGGACACCAAGCATCGTCCGTTGGCGTTCGAGATACTGTTCCGTGGCACCATCGACCGCGCGAGTATCTACCCTCGCGAGGTCGTTCGGCGCTCATTGCTGCACAACGCGGCGGCCCTGATCCTCTGCCATAACCATCCGTCGGGCATTTGCGAGCCGAGCCAGGATGACGTGCACTTGACGCTGATGCTCAAGCGCTCGCTGGCGCTGATCGATGTGCGGGTTATGGACCACGTCATCGTGGGTGATGGCGAGCCGTTGTCGATGGTCGAGCATGGATGGCTGGTCGGTTAGGCAGCGCGGGGCAAGCTCGCTTTCACAATGACTGTGGGCTTGCCTCGCGATTGGGCGTCAGCGGTTGACTGAGACCTTGCTGAAATCCTGCCGCCCGAACGGGCTCACCTGGTAACCCTGTACGTCCTGGCGCAGCAGCGCGGCCGCCGTCGGGTGAGCCAGCGGCAGCCACAGCGCCTGTTGCTGAATCAGCGTCTGAGCCTGCTGGTACAGCCGGCTGCGCACGCTCTGGTCGTTGGTGGTGCGTCCGGCGTTGATCAGCTGGTCCAGGCGGCTGTCGCAGAACCGGGCGAAGTTGGTCCCGGACTTCACCGCAGCGCAGGCAAACTGCGGGCTGAGGAAGTTGTCCGGGTCGCCATTGTCACCCGCCCAGCCCATGAACAGCAGGTCGTGCTCGCCGGCCTTGGCGCGGCGGATCAGCTCGCCCCACTCGATGGTGCGGATCTCGGCCTTGATGCCGATTTTCGCAAGGTCGGCCTGCAGCATCTGTGCGCCCAGGCTGGGGTTGGGGTTGAGCAGGCTACCCGACGGGCGGGTCCAGATGTTGGTCTCGAATCCCTCGGCCAGGCCGGCCTTGGCCAGCAGTGCCTTGGCTTTCCTGTGGTCCATGGTGTAGCCGGGCAGGTCCTTGGCATAGCTCCAGGTATTGGGCGGATAGGGGCCGGTGGCGGCGGTGGCGGTGTCTTCGAACACGGCCTTGAGGTAGGCCGGTTTGTCGAAGGCCAGGTTGATGGCCTGGCGCACTTCAGGCTTGTCCAGTGGCGGGTGCTGGCTGTTGATGGCGACGAAGGCGGTCATGAATGCCGGGGTGGTGGCGACCTTGAGGTTGCCGTCCTTGCCGGCCTCGGCGATGTCCAGCGGCTTGGGCGACAGGGCCACCTGGCATTCGCCGCGCCTGATCTTTTGCAGGCGGACGTTGGCGTCCGGGGTGATGGCGTAGATCAGCGGGTCGATCGACGGCTTGCCGGCGAAATAGTCAGGATTGGCGCGGTAGCGCACCACGGCGTCTTTCTGGAAACGCTGGAAGACGAACGGGCCGGTGCCCACTGGCTGGTTGTTGAGTTTCTCGGGGGTGCCGGCCTTGAGCAGCTTGTCGGCATACTCGGCGGAGTAGATCGAGGCAAAGCCCATGCTCAGGGTGGCCAGGAAAGTGGCGTCGGCGTGGGTCAGGGTGAAGCGCACGGTGTGCGGCTCGGGTGCGTCGATGGCCTTGATCAGGCTGCCCAGTTGCAGAGATTGGGCATGCGGGTAGCCGCCCGGGGCGGTCTTGTGCCAGGCGTGGGCCGGGTAGAGCATGCGTTGTAAGCTGAACAGCACGTCGTCGGCGTCCAGTTCGCGGGTCGGCTTGAAGTAAGCGGTGGTGTGAAACTTCACGTCCGGGCGCAGCTTGAAGTCGTAGACCAGGCCGTCAGGCGACACCGTCCAGCTTTGCGCCAGGCTCGGCACCACCTTGCCCTCGGCGGCGTCGAACTCGACCAGGCGGTTCATCAGCACGTCGGCCGAGGCGTTGGTGGTGGTCAGCGAGTTGTACTGCACCACGTCGAAGCCTTCGGGGCTGGCTTCGGTGCACACCGACAGTGCTGCGGCCTGGGCAAAGCCCGCGGCGCACAGGGTGGTGAACAGGAGGGAAAGGGCGGCGGCACGCATGGTGACTCCTTGGCTGGTCGGTGGCCCATCTGCCGGTGCAGTCTGGAAAATTGAGGAAATGTCCTACCCTAGTGCGGGCATGGGCAAATGACCACACCCTTTCGCATTAATTCGGCGACGGGCGGTCGACAGCTTGCCGCCCCAGTCGTTATGCTGCCCAGGCGCGCTCGGCCCGACCGGAACTCTCATATTCTGTTGTTGTGGCGGAGTCTTTCTGGTATAAAGCAGCGCTCTTTTCTAGGGGCTCGGTCTGTCGCGTAAGCGCACCCGGCCGATAAGACCCCCGGGAACACGGCGCCTTGGCGCCATTGACTGAGAGATTAAGCGGCCAACCCATGCCGGGTTGGGCATGTGGTTTTAGAGGGCTGAGGCATGTCGAGAGTCTGTCAAGTTACCGGTAAGGGTCCGGTAACTGGGAACAATATTTCCCACGCAAACAACAAAACCCGTCGTCGTTTCCTGCCGAACCTGCAGCACCACCGTTTCTGGGTTGAGTCCGAGAAGCGCTTCGTGCGTCTGCGCGTTTCCGCCAAAGGCATGCGTATCATCGACAAGCGCGGCATTGATGCCGTTCTGGTCGACATCCGTCGCGCTGGCGCCAAGGTTTAAAGGAGAACATCATGCGTGAATTGATCCGTCTGGTTTCGAGTGCCGGTACCGGCCACTTCTACACCACCGACAAGAACAAGCGCACCACTCCGGACAA
Organism: Pseudomonas sp. WC1; assembly: GCF_050586565.1. NCBI lineage: Bacteria > Pseudomonadati > Pseudomonadota > Gammaproteobacteria > Pseudomonadales > Pseudomonadaceae > Pseudomonas > Pseudomonas sp. WC1. The sequence continues at coordinate 28,547 of NZ_JBOBDQ010000030.1, read as the reverse complement.
GATCGAGATCAAGAAGTACGATCCGGTCGTCCGCAAGCACGTGGTGTACAAGGAAGCCAAGATCAAGTAATTGATCGGCAACCTGAAAAAACCCGCAACCGCAAGGTGGCGGGTTTTTTTATGTCTCCAGCAAAGTCATCGCGGGGCCTGCATGAAGCCGGGTCCCGCGATCGGGTTCATTTCTGCTCGAACATCACATAGATCTTGCGGCACGGCTCCAGCACTTCCCAGGTGCCCTTGAAGCCTGCGGGGATCACAAAGCGATCGCCGGCACGCAAGGTCTTGGCGCCACCGTCCTGGTCGCGCAGCACCGACACACCCTGGACGATCTCGCAGTACTCGTGCTCGGTGTAGTTCACCGTCCACTGGCCCACCTCGCCCTCCCAGACGCCCGCGGCGAATTGCCCGCACGGGCTGGCGTAGTGGTTGTAGACAGCCTGGTCAGGCTCGCCCTTGAGGATTTTCTCCGCCGCCGGGCGGTAGCGTTCGGCTTCGGTCAGAACCTGAGCAAAGTCGACGATGCTGGTGATACTCATGGTGGTTACCCTGTTGTTGTTTAATAAAATGAACATCAGTAGGCATTTGAGCCGTTGGTGTCAAATATATTGATAGTTTCCCCGCCCTGGTTTAGGGTGGCAGGTGCCCGTGTGCGTCGTCACCCGGCCAGAATTTCTGACAGCGCCCGTGAGTCCTCAGTGCGGCGTTGCACCTTAACAAGAGAGGAGTTTCCTATGACCACCCTGACTCGTGCGGACTGGGAACAGCGTGCCCAGCAACTGAAGATCGAAGGTCGCGCCTTCATCAACGGCGAATACACCGATGCCGCATCCGGTGAAACCTTCGACTGCCTGAGCCCGGTGGACGGACGCTTCCTGGCCAAGGTCGCCAGCTGCGACCTGGCCGACGCCAACCGCGCTGTCGACAACGCCCGCGCCGTGTTCGAATCCGGCGCCTGGTCTCGCCTGGCCCCCGCCAAGCGCAAGGCCAAGCTGATCCGCTTCGCCGACTTGCTGCGCAAGAACGTCGAGGAACTGGCCCTGCTCGAAACCCTCGACATGGGCAAGCCGATCGGTGACTCCTCCAGCATCGATATCCCGGGGGCGGCCAACGCCATCCACTGGACCGCCGAAGCCATCGACAAAGTCTACGACGAAGTCGCGCCGACCCCGCACGACCAGCTCGGCCTGGTGACCCGCGAGCCAGTGGGTGTGGTCGGTGCCATCGTACCGTGGAACTTCCCGCTGCTGATGGCATGCTGGAAGCTGGGCCCTGCCTTGGCCACCGGTAACTCCATCGTGCTCAAACCGTCCGAAAAGTCGCCGCTGACCGCGATCCGCATCGCCCAGCTGGCCATCGAGGCCGGTATTCCGGCTGGCGTGCTGAACGTGCTGCCAGGCTACGGCCACACCGTGGGCAAGGCCCTGGCCCTGCACATGGACGTCGACACCCTGGTGTTCACCGGCTCGACCAAGATCGCCAAGCAGCTGATGGTCTATGCCGGTGAGTCGAACATGAAGCGTGTCTGGCTGGAAGCCGGTGGCAAGAGCCCGAACATCGTCTTCGCCGACGCCCCTGACCTGCAGGCCGCCGCCGAGGCTGCCGCCAGCGCCATCGCCTTCAACCAGGGCGAAGTCTGCACCGCAGGTTCCCGCCTGTTGGTCGAGCGCTCGATCAAGGACAAGTTCCTGCCCATGGTGGTCGAGGCCCTCAAGGCCTGGAAACCGGGCAACCCGCTGGACCCGGCGACCACCGTCGGCGCACTGGTCGACACCCAGCAGATGAACACCGTGCTGTCCTACATCGAGGCCGGCCATCAGGATGGCGCCAAGCTGCTGGCCGGTGGCAAGCGTACCCTCGAGGAGAGCGGCGGCACCTACGTCGAGCCGACCATCTTCGACGGCGTGACCAACGCCATGAAGATCGCCAAGGAAGAGATCTTCGGCCCGGTACTGTCGGTGATCACCTTCGATACCGCCGAAGAGGCCGTGGCCATCGCCAACGACACGCCATACGGCCTGGCGGCAGGCATCTGGACCTCGGACATCTCCAAGGCACACAAGACTGCTCGCGCCGTGCGCGCCGGCAGTGTCTGGGTCAACCAGTACGACGGTGGCGACATGACCGCGCCGTTCGGTGGCTTCAAGCAGTCGGGCAACGGCCGTGACAAGTCGCTGCACGCGCTGGAGAAGTACACCGAGCTGAAGGCGACCTGGATCAAGCTGTGATCCAGTAACGTCTCATCGCGGTACTCGTGGGAGCGGGCTTGCCCCGCGATGAGCCGCAGACAGCCGGGCCGGTTCACGCCGTCCCGGCTTTGTCGTCTCTGTCATACACGATTTGCGCTGAAAGGAGGCTGTGATGCGTTGGGGAACCTACTTTGCCGTCCTCGCGTCGGTGCTCAGTGTCGGGCTTGCGCTCGGCGTGAGCATGCCGCTGGTCTCCCTGCGCCTGGAGGGCTGGGGCTACGGTGGGTTCGCCATCGGTGTGATGGCGGCGATGCCGGCCCTCGGAGTATTGGTCGGTGCCAGCCTGGCCAGCCGTCTTGCCGGCTGGGTCGGCGTGCCCATGGCCATGCGCCTGTGCCTGTGGGGTGGGGCGCTGTCGATCGGCCTGGTGGCGGTGCTGCCCAGCTATGCCCTGTGGCTGGTGCTGCGTTTGATGATCGGTATGTCGCTGACGGTGGTGTTCATCCTTGGTGAGAGCTGGATCAACCAGTTGGTGGTCGAACAGTGGCGTGGCCGGTTGGTGGCGCTGTATGGCAGCAGCTATGCGCTGAGCCAGTTGGCCGGGCCGCTGGTGCTGGGTTTTCTGGGTTCGGACGACGATTTCGGTTTCTGGGCCGCGACCGGGTTATTGCTGGTCGCGCCGCTGATCCTGCTGGGGCGCGGCGGTGCACCGACCACCGAGGCGTGCAGCGTCACCTTCGCCGACCTGTTCGGCTTCTGTCGGCGTCTGCCGGTGATCGCCTGGGCCATCGCGCTGTTCGCGGCATTCGAGGCGATGATCCTGACGTTGCTGCCGGTGTACTGCCTGCAGCAAGGGTTCACCACGGAGGTGGCGTTGTTCATGGTCAGCACCGTGGTGGTGGGTGATGCGGTGTTGCAATTGCCGATTGGCGCCTTGGCCGACCGCATGTCGCGGCGCACGTTGTTCAGCGGTTGTGCACTGACCTTGATGGTGTCCAGCCTGGCGATTCCCCTGCTGTTGCACACACCTGTGATCTGGCCGCTGTGGGTGCTGTTCGGTGCCAGTGCGGGTGGGTTGTTCACCTTGTCGCTGGTGCTGATCGGCGAGCGCTACCGGGATGACGAACTGGTGCGGGCCAATGCTCATGTGGCGCAGCTGTGGGGTATCGGTTGCCTGCTCGGACCTTTGCTGGCCGGGGCGGGAAGCCAGTGGATCAGCGGGCATGCGCTGCCGTTGCTGATGGCAGTGGGCGCGGCGGGGTTGGTGCTGCTGACGCGGCGGCGAGATGCCTTCGAGCCGGCTTCTGCCTGACCGATTGCAATCGCGGGCTTGCCCGCGATGCGTTCTACAACATCTTCTCCAACCCGACCGCCTTGCTGATCCAGGCATTGAAGCGTCGCCATATCCCCCCGGGCTCGGTCACCAACATGTGCCGCTGGCCGTTGTCCTCGGTCGCCCAGACCATCCTCCCGTCCACCAGCTTCACCTGGTAACTCAGCGCTGGAGCCATGCCTTGTAGCGCCAGTTCGCGGGTGTACTCGGCCAGCTCAGGGCTGTCCACCATCACGCCCACTTCGGTGTTCCACAGCACGGAACGCGGGTCGAAGTTGAACGAGCCGATGAAGGTCTTGCTTCGGTCGAACACCATCGCCTTGCTGTGCAGGCTCGAATCGGAGCTGCCGTGGAAACCCAGCCGTGGTCGTGGATCGCCGGGCTGGCGGCGCAACTCGTACAGCTGCACGCCATGCTCCACCAAGGCCCGGCGATAAGGCGCATAGCCGCCATGGACCGCTGGCACGTCGGTCGCTTCCAGCGAGTTGGTCAGGAGCTTGACCGAGGTGCCGGCGTCGGCGCGACTGGTCAGGTACAGCAGGCCAGGCTCGCCGGGTACGAAGTAGGCGGACACCAGGATCAATTCCTTGTGCACGCGGTTCAGGTCGGGGGCCAGTTGCTGGGTCATCAGCAGTTGCGGGTCCGGCTCGCCGTCTGCCAGGACTTTGTTCGGCGCGTCCCACAAAGCCTGGCTGTGGGCCCAGATCAGCTCATTGCGCCACACATCCAGGCGCGGCTGCGACTGATAGGCCATCAAGCGGTCGTACAGGGCCTTGCGCTTGGTCCGTGCTTCGGCCAGGGACACCTCCAGGCGCTGACGGCTGCTGAACAGGTCGTCGGCGTCGGGTTGGCGCCAGAGGAAGTCGCCGATCGGGCGGCTCAAGGCGCTGTTCCAGTACTGGTCGAAGCTGTGTCCGAGTTGTTCGGCCACAGGCCCCACACCCAGCAGGTCGATGTCGGTGAAGTTGAGGTTGGGTTCGGCGTCGAAGTACTCGTCGCCCAGGTTGCGGCCGCCGACTATGGCCATGCTGTTGTCCACCAGGAACAGCTTGTTGTGCATGCGCCGATGCTGGCGTGACAGGTTGAACAGCCGGCCGACGGCCCGGGTCGCCCCGGTACTGCGTCCCAGGTGCAGCGGGTTGAACACTCGGATGTGAATGTTCGGATGGGCGGCGAGGGTGCCCATGAGGTTGTCGAGACCATCGCTAGTGGTGTCGTCGAGCAGGATGCGTACCCGTACGCCGCGGTCGGCGGCACGCAGCAGTTCATGGACCAGGGCGCGGGTGCTGAGACCATCGTGGACGATGTAGTACTGCAGGTCGATGCTTGCCTGGGCGTTGCGGATCAGCTCCGCGCGGGCGCGGAATGCCTCGTTGCTGTTGGGCAGCAGGCGAAAGCCCGAGCGTCCCTCGTAGGGCGCGGCCTGGCGCTGCACCGAGCGGCCGAAGGCCGAGTCGGCCGCCGGTAGCGCCTGGCTGACTTCACGTGGTGTACCGACACTGGCGCAGCCCGACAGGCCGAGCAGCAGCACCAGCAGCAGGGGCAGGGCATGCTGGAGTCTCAAGGGTGGATCGTCCTGTGCGGCAAGGGCTTATGAAGTTGGACCGTGGCAGGCGGCGCAAAGTTACCCGCCAGGGTGTTCGGCATCCAGTAGACGAAGGGCGGTTTCACCGACTTTGCGCACGGCGGCTTCGATCTGCTCCGTAGGCCGGGCGGCGAAGTTCATGCGCAGGCAGTTACGGTACTTGCCCGAGGCCGAGAATATGCTGCCCACCGCGATCTGCACGCCTTGCTCCAGTAAAGCGCGGTTCAGGCGCAGCGTATCGAAACTTTCCGGCAGCTCAACCCACAGCATGAAGCCACCTTGTGGGCGGCTGGCCCGGGTGCCTGTCGGGAAGAAGCGGGTCACCCAGTCGCACATCTGGTCGCGGCCGCGCTGGTACTGGCTGCGCATGCGCCGCAGGTGCGGCTGGTAGTGACCTTCGGCGATGAAGTCGGCGATCGCCAGTTGCGGCTGGCAAGCGGTACTGCCGGTGCTGATGTACTTCATGTGCAGCACCCGTTCCAGGTAGCGCCCCGGAGCAACCCAGCCAATCCGCAGGCCTGGCGCCAGGGTCTTGGAAAACGAGCTGCAGAGCAGCACGCGGCCATCGTCGTCGAACGACTTGATGGTGCGCGGGCGCGGGTAGGTGTATGCCAGGTCGCCATACACGTCGTCCTCGAGGATCGCCACGTCGTAGCGCTGGGCCAGGGTGAGCAGCGCCTTCTTGCGCGTCTCGGGCATGATGTAGCCCATGGGGTTGTTGCAGTTGGGGGTGATCTGGATGAGCTTGATCGGCCATTGTTCGAGGGCCAGTTCGAGGGCTTCCAGGCTGATGCCGGTGATGGGGTCGGTGGGGATTTCCAGGGCCTTCATGCCCAGGCCTTTGAGCGTCTGCATGGCGCCGTGGAAGCTGGGTGAATCGACCGCGACGATGTCACCGGGTTCGCATACCGCGCGAATACTGCACGACAGCGCCTCGTGGCAGCCGGTGGTCACCACCAGGTCGGCCGGGCCCAGGCGGCAGCCGGAGTCGAGCATCAGCCGGGCGATCTGCTCGCGCAGCAGGGCGTTGCCGTGGATGTTGTCATAGTACAGGCCGGGCATGTCCATGCGCCGGCTGATCTGCGCCAGGCTGCGCAACAGTGGCTTGAGCGTGGGACTGTCGACGTCGGGCATGCCACGGCCGAGCTGGATCACGTCCGGGCGCGGGGTGGCGCGCACCAGCTCCAGCACTTGCTCCCACTGGGAGATATCCACAGGACGCTGGGCTGGGCGGCTGATGGCTGGCAGGGCTGGTAGCTGGCGGTCCTCGGCGACGAAGTAGCCGGACTTGGGGCGCGGCGAGACCAGGCCGTTGTCCTCCAGAAGGCGGTAAGCCTGCTGCACGGTGCTCAGGCTGACGCCGTGCTCCACGCTCAGGGCGCGCACTGACGGCAGGCGCTGGCCGGGGCGATACAGGCCCTGCTCAATGCGTGAACCGAGCAGTTCGGCGAGGTTGAAATAGAGGGTCACTGCATACTCCTGCTCAGCTGATGACCAAGGACCGGTACAGATAGGCGAAAAATACCGCATGCAGCCCTATTTGCGCCAATTCTGTATGGGAATAATAAGTCGATTTTGGATCTGTATTGGCATGGGGTGTACCCGCATGCTGTCTCCACGTCAGGTACTGAACGGAGGACGTGGTGATGGGTGGCATGAGCGATGTGCGCTTGCAACTGTTGGCCAGCGAACTGGAGTCGGAGCAGCGTCCCCGGGTCTTCAGCGCGCCTCAAGGCATGGGTCGTTGGAGCCTGATGCTGCATCGCTGGCGCACCCGCAGGGCCCTGTTGCAGCTGGAGGATTACCAACTGCGCGATATTGGCATCAGCTGGGAGCAGGCTCGGCATGAGGCGAGCAAGCCCTTCTGGCGTGACTAGACCAGCTCTTTGAGTCGATACCAGAGCATCCCCAGTGCCAGCAGCGGCGAACGCAGCAGTTTGCCGCCGGGGAAGGTGGTATGCGGGACCTTGGCGAACAGATCGAAGCGCCCGCTCTGCTGGCCACTGATGGCCTCGCCGAGCAGGCGTCCGGCGAGGTGGGTGGCGTTGAGCCCGTGGCCCGAATAAGCCTGGGCGTAGTAGACGTTGGGCTGGCTGGCCAAGCGGCCGATCTGCGGCAGGCGGTTGGCACCGATGCCGATCATGCCGCCCCATTGGTAATCAATGCGCACATCGGCCAGTTGCGGGAACACCTTGAGCATTTTCGGGCGCATGTAGGCGGCGATGTCCTGCGGGTCGCGCCCGGAATAGTGGCAGGCGCCGCCGAACAGCAGGCGTTTGTCGGCAGAGAGGCGATAGTAATCCAGCGCCACGCGCTGGTCGCATACCGCCATGTTCTGCGGCAGCAACTGGCGGGCGCGCTCCTCACCCAAGGGCTCGGTGGCGATGATGTAGCTGCCGGCGGGCAGCACCTTGCCGCCCAGTTCGCGGTTGAGGTCGTTGTGGTAGGCGTTGCAGCACAGCACCAGCGTCTTGGCGCGCACTCTGCCTTGGGCGGTATGCACCTTCACTTCCGGGCCGTAGTCGATGCGGGTCACTTCCGACTGCTCGTACAAGCCGACACCCAGGCGCCTGGCCACGGCGGCTTCGCCCAGCGCTAGGTTGAGTGGATGCAGGTGACCCGAACCCATGTCGATCAGGCCGCCGACATAGCGATCAGAACCTACTACCGAGTGCATGTCGCCGGGCTGCACCAGGCGCAGTTCGTGACGATAGCCCAGGCTGCGCAGTTCCTCGGCGTCCTCGGCGAAGCCTTCCAGTTCGGCGGGCTTGTTGGCCAGGTCGCAGTAGCCCCAGGTCAGGTCGCAGTCGATGCCATGGCGCTCGACGCGCTCGCGTACGATTTCCACGGCTTCCAGGCCCATCAGCTTCATGCTGCGTAGGCCTTCTTCACCGATCACCGGGAGAAACTGCTCCAGGCCGTGGCCGACGCCCCGGATGAGCTGGCCACCGTTGCGGCCGCTGGCGCCCCAGCCGAGCTTGCGTGCTTCCAGGAGGATCACCGACAAGCCGCGTTCGGCCAATTCGATGGCGGTGTTCAGGCCCGAGTAGCCACCGCCGACAATGCATACGTCGGCGCTGTGCTCGCCTTGCAGGAACGGGTAGTCGGGGTGTGGCGCGCTGCTGGCGGCGTAGTAGGAGGCGGCGTGTTGCGCGCTGTGGACCATGTGTCGTTTCCTGGGTGCAAGGCGAAAAGGCGAGGATAGGCAACCGGCCAATCGCGGGGCAAGTCGCATCGGCGCACCGCCGCTCCCACGATGATTCCTGCGATTGCCTTATAATCCAGCACTCATGTCCCAGATGCGCCGTTTATGTCCTGCAACCGCCACAAGATCCATTTCCTGCGCGAGCTCATCCCCTCGTTCGAGTGCGAGCCCGGCTGCCATGACTGCTGCGGCCCGGTCACCACCTCGGCCGAGGAAATGGCCCGCCTGCCGCGCAAGACCCAGGCCGAGCAGGAAGCCGCGCTGGAGCGCCTGGACTGTGTGCACCTGGGCCCGAACGGCTGCACCGTATATGAAGAGCGCCCGATGATCTGCCGCCTGTTCGGCACCACGCCGCGGCTGGCCTGCCCCAGGGGGCGGGGCCCGGAGCAGCCGATCGACCCGGCGGCCGAGCAGCTGGTTCACACCTATATCGCCAGTACCCGCCAGGTGCTGGTGTAAGGCTTCAGTCCGGAATCGGCAGGCACAGGCTCTCTTTCACTTCTTCCATCACGATGTAGCTCTTCGACTCGCGCACATGGGGCAGCTTGAGCAGGATGTCGCCGAGCAGCTTGCGATACGACGCCATCTCCGAGATTCGCGCCTTCACCAGGTAGTCGAAATCCCCGGATACCAGGTGGCATTCCAGTACATGGGGCAGCTTGAGCACGGCGCGGCGGAACTCCTCGAAGGTGTCGCCGGACTTGTAGTCCAGGCTGATCTCGACGAACACCAGCAAGCTGCCCTTCAGGTGCTGCGGGTTGAGCCGGGCGTTGTAGCCCATGATGATCCCCTCGCGTTCCAGGCGCCGCACCCGTTCGGTGCAGGGGGTGGTGGACAGCCCGACCTTCTCGCCCAGTTCGGTGAAGGAGATACGCCCGTCATTCTGCAGGATCCGCAGGATGTTGCGGTCGATCTTGTCCAGTTCACGCTTGCTCTGGTGCTGGGTTCTCATAGGGGATGCCCCTCCGTGAAAGGCAATTTTGCCGAGAATTCTCGCCAAATATAGCTGCTTATATAGTGAATAGCACTGGTCGGAGATTCTTATACTGCGCGCATCCATGCCATTTCAACAAAAGACTGCGGCAAGCCGCGTGCGAGGGATACAACAATGCGAGTTCTGGTACTTGGTAGCGGTGTGATCGGTACCGCCAGTGCCTACTATCTGGCCCGGCAAGGTTTCGAGGTGACGGTGGTCGATCGCCAGCCGGCGGTGGCCATGGAAACCAGCTTCGCCAACGCAGGCCAGATCTCGCCCGGCTATGCCTCGCCCTGGGCCGCACCGGGCGTGCCGCTGAAAGCCATCAAGTGGCTGCTGGAACGCCACGCGCCCCTGGCCATCAAGCTGACCGGAGACGTCGACCAGTACCTGTGGATGGCCCAGATGCTGCGCAACTGCACCGCCAGCCGTTATGCGGTGAACAAGGAGCGCATGGTGCGCCTGTCCGAGTACAGCCGCGATTGCCTCGACGAGCTGCGCGCCGAAACCGGCATCGCCTACGAAAGCCGCAGCCTGGGAACCACCCAGCTGTTCCGCACCCAGGCGCAGCTGGACGCCGCGGCCAAGGACATCGCAGTGCTGGAGCAGTCCGGCGTACCGTACGAGCTGCTCGACCGTGACGGCATTGCCCGGGTCGAACCGGCCCTGGAGAGCGTGAAGGGTATCCTCGCTGGCGCCCTGCGCCTGCCCAACGACCAGACTGGCGACTGCCAGATGTTCACCACCAAGCTCGCCGAGATGGCCATCAAGCTGGGTGTCGAGTTCCGCTTCGGCCAGGACATCCAGCGCCTGGACTTCGCCGGTGACCGCATCAACGGCGTCTGGATCGACGGCAAGCTGGAAACCGCCGACCGCTACGTGCTCGCCCTGGGCAGCTACTCGCCGCAGCTGCTCAAGCCGCTGGGCATCAAGGCACCGGTCTACCCGCTCAAGGGCTACTCGTTGACCGTGCCGATCACCAATGGTGACATGGCGCCGACTTCGACCATCCTGGACGAGACCTACAAGGTCGCCATCACCCGTTTCGACAACCGCATCCGTGTCGGCGGCATGGCCGAGATCGCCGGTTTTGACCTTTCGCTTAACCCGCGTCGACGCGAAACGCTGGAGATGATCGTCAACGACCTTTATCCTCGCGGCGGCGACCTGAGCCAGGCGAGCTTCTGGACCGGCCTGCGCCCGGCCACTCCGGATGGCACCCCGATCGTCGGGGCGACCAAGTTCCGTAACCTGTTCCTCAACACCGGTCACGGCACCCTGGGCTGGACCATGGCCTGCGGTTCCGGTCGCCTGCTGGCCGACCTGATTGCGCGCAAGAAGCCGCAGATCAGTGCCGAAGGCCTGGACATCTCGCGTTATGGCAACAGCCGTGAGATCGCCAAGCACGGCCAGCCGGCACCTGCGCACCAGTAAGGGCTGCCCGCTTCATCGCGAGGCAAGTCGCATCGGCGCACCGTCGCTCCCACGAACACTGTAGCGTTGCGGTGGGAGCGAGCTTGCCTCGCGATGTGAAGTGAAAACGATTGACCTGTTCCCTCACCCCGGCGCGGTGGGTACCTACCCCCACTTGCCGCGCCGGGGCTTTATCGATAACCAGAACTGCCAGAAGGCTGCCGCCATGCGTCCCGCCCGTGCCCTGATCGACCTCCAAGCCCTTCGACACAACTACCGCCTGGCCCGTGAGCTGACCGGCGCCAAGGCCCTGGCCGTGGTCAAGGCCGATGCCTATGGCCATGGCGCGGTGCGTTGCGCACTGGCGCTCGAAACCGAGGCCGACGGTTTTGCCGTAGCCTGCATCGAGGAGGCCCTGGAGCTGCGCGCGGCGGGCATCAAGGCACCGGTACTGTTGCTCGAAGGTTTCTTCGAGGCCAGCGAGCTGGCGCTGATCGCCGAACATGATCTGTGGTGCGTGGTGCATTCGCCATGGCAGTTGGAAGCGATCGAGAAGACCTCGGTGCACAAGCCGCTGACCGTCTGGTTGAAGATGGACACCGGCATGCACCGTGTCGGCGTGCACCCCAAGGACTACGCCGACGCCTACCAGCGCCTGCTGGCCAGCGGCAAGGTCTCGCGCATCGTACTGATGAGCCACTTCGCCCGCGCCGACGAGCTCGACGCCGCCGCTACCGCACAGCAGGTCGCCGTGTTCGAGGCCGCCCGCCAGGGGCTGGCCGCCGAGTGCAGCCTGCGCAACTCGCCGGCCGTGCTGGGCTGGCCGAGCATCAAGAGCGACTGGGTGCGCCCGGGCATCATGCTCTACGGCGCCACGCCGTTCGAAGTGGAGCAGGCCGAGGCTGCTCGTCTGCAGCCAGTGATGACCCTGCAATCACGCATCATCAGCGTGCGCGAGCTGCCCGCCGGCGAGCCTGTGGGCTATGGCGCCAAGTTCGTCAGCCCTCGGCCGACGCGGGTCGGCGTGGTCGCCATGGGTTATGCCGACGGCTACCCGCGCCAGGCACCTACTGGCACGCCAGTGGTGGTGGCCGGCAAGCGCACCCAGCTGATTGGCCGCGTGTCGATGGACATGCTCTGCGTCGACCTCACAGAGGTGCCCGAGGCCACTATCGGCAGCCCGGTCGAGTTGTGGGGCAAGCAAGTGCTGGCCAGCGACGTGGCCATGCAGGCCGGGACCATTCCGTACCAGATCTTCTGCAATCTCAAGCGCGTGCCGCTGGACTATATCGGCGAATAAGGCGCTGAAGCGGACAGGCTGCGGGGCTGTGTGTTGTAAATACTGAACGGCATTGCCATCATATCGTTCACACTCCCCCAACCTCGACCGTTTCTGGAGGCGCAAGCTTTGGACGTCGGTGAACGACTGCAAGCCATCCGCAAGCTCAAGGGCCTGTCCCAGCGCGAACTCGCCAAGCGCGCGGGGGTGACCAACAGCACCATCTCGATGATCGAGAAGAACAGCGTGAGCCCGTCGATCAGCTCCCTGCGCAAAGTGCTCAGCGGTATCCCCATGTCCATGGTCGAGTTCTTCTCGGTGGAACTCGCGCCCGAAAGCCCAACCCAGATCGTCTACAAGGCGCACGAGCTGATCGACATCTCCGATGGCGCGGTGACCATGAAATTGGTCGGCAAGTCGCACCCCAATCGCGCCATCGCGTTTCTGACCGAGGTCTACCCGCCGGGCGCCGACACGGGGGCGGAAATGCTCACCCATGATGGCGAAGAGACCGGCATTCTTCTCGAAGGTCGCCTGGAACTGGTGGTCGGCACCGAGATCTTCATCCTCGAGGCCGGTGACAGCTACTACTTCGAAAGCACCCGCCCGCACCGCTTCCGCAACCCGTTCGAGGAGCCGGCCCGGCTGATCAGCGCGGCCACCCCGTCGAACTTTTGATCCAGCGCAGTGCATTGAAGGGTCAATACCCTTTCCCTGAGTGTGGTCGTTTCACGCCTTCCAGGTTCCCGCTATACTTTTCAACGCTCGCAATTCCGTGGCCGCGGGCGTGATTAGCCACCATGAGGGTGTTCGCGTGAACCAAATCAAGAAGATGCTGGCCGTACCAGCAGCCGTATTCGCCCTTTGGGCAATGAGCGCAACCGCTGCAACCAACGACGACATCGCCAAGCGTCTCGAGCCGGTCGGCCAGGTGTGCGTCCAGGGCCAGGAATGCAAGGGCATGGAAGTGGCCGCCAGTGCCGGTGGCGGCGGTGCCAAGACGCCGGACGAGATCATCGCCAAGCATTGCAATGCCTGCCATGGCACCGGCCTGCTGAACGCGCCGAAGATTGGCGACACCGCCGCGTGGAAAGAGCGTGCCGACCACCAGGGCGGTCTTGATGGCATCCTGGCCAAGGCCATCACCGGGATCAACGCCATGCCACCGAAGGGTACCTGCGCCGATTGCTCGGATGAAGACTTGAAGGGTGCGATCAAGAAGATGTCCGGGCTGTGAGCCGGACCTGACTTGTATAAAGCCCGCCTCTGATGGCGGGCTTTTGTTTTTGGGCCGGTAGCCCTATTGCGGGGGCGGTGCAGGCAACCAACCCGCTGCGACTTGTGTCCAATCCCTGAACCCACGGATGACTCAGGAGGCCCAGATGTATCGCTGCTCCATCGACCAGGCTGTCGAACAGGCCCTGGCCCGACTGCCCAGCCATATCCACATGGGCCTGCCGCTTGGCCTGGGCAAACCCAACGCCTTCGTCAACGCGCTGTACGCGCGGGTTCGCGATCTTCCCGAGCGTCGGCTGACGATCTACACCGCCCTGTCCCTGGGCCGGCCCGCGCTGGGCGACGGTCTGCAGCGTCGTTTCCTCGAGCCCTTCGTCGAGCGTGTGTTCGCCGACTACGAAGAGCTCACCTATCTGGCCGACCTGCGTGCCGACCGGCTCCCGCCGAACATCCGCGTCGAGCAGTTCTTCATGCAGCCCGGCAGCCTGCTGCACAGCGACACGGCCCAGCAGGCCTACGTCAGCAGCAACTACAGCCACGCCGCCCGCGACATCAACGCCAAGGGTTTGAACCTGATCGCACAACTGGTGGCTTGCACGCCCGAGCGGCCCGATCACCTGAGCCTGGCCTGCAACCCCGACATCACCCTCGACCTGTTGCCGATGATCGCCCGACGCCGCGCTGAGGGCGAGACCATCCTGCTGCTTGGTCAGGCCCATGACCAACTGCCGTACATGCCCGGGGACTCCGAGCTGGGCCTGGAACAGTTCGACCTGCTGATAGATCAGCCTGAGCGACGCCGGCTGTTCTCGACGCCGAACATGCCGGTGAATACCCAGGACCATTGCATCGGCCTGCATGCCAGCACTCTGGTGCGCGACGGCGGCACCCTGCAGATCGGCATCGGAGCCATGGGCGATGCGGTGGCGGCGGCGCTGCTGGCGCGCCAGGGTGATAACGAAGGCTATCGTGCGCTACTCGATGAGCTGGATATCAGTCCATGGCAGGCGCTTATCGAGCGGGAAGGGGGGCTGGATACCTTCGCCCAGGGGCTGTATGGCTGCAGCGAAATGTTCGTCAACGGGTTGCTTGCCCTGGCTGAAGCCGGGGTGGTGCGCCGCCCGGCCGACGAGCACGGCGTGCTGATTCATGGCGGCTTCTTCCTTGGCCCACGGGCGTTCTACCAGCGCCTGCGCGAGATGCCGCTGGAGCAGCGCGCACGCTTCGCCATGACCGCCATCAGCTACATCAACGAGCTGTACGGCCAGGAAGAACGCAAGCGCCGTCAGCGCCGGGATGCGCGCTTCATCAATACGGTATTCGGCATGACCTTGCTGGGTGCCGGTGTCGCCGACCAGCTCGAAGATGGCCGGGTGCTCAGCGGCGTGGGCGGGCAGTACAACTTCGTGGCCCAGGGCCATGCGCTGGAGGGCGGTCGCTCGATCCTGTTGCTGCGCAGTTGGCGCGAGGCCGGTGGCGAGGTGACCTCCAACCTTTACTGGACCTACGGTCACTGCACCATACCTCGGCACTTGCGAGACATCGTAATCACCGAATACGGCATCGCCGACCTGCGCGGGCAGACCGACAGCGAGGTGATTGCGCGGTTGCTGGCGATCAGTGACTCTCGTTTTCAGCGCGAGCTGATGGAGCAAGCCAAGGCGGCGGGCAAGCTGGCGAAGGATTTTGTGCTGGATGCGCGCTATACCGACAACACTCCCGAGCGCCTGGAGGCAACCCGCGCGCGGCATGCGCGATTGTTCCCGGAATATCCGCTGGGCAGCGATTTCACAGCCGAGGAGCGTGACTTGTTGCGGGCGCTGAATTGGCTCAAGAGCAAGTTCAAGCTGAGCGAGGTGCTGGAACTGGGCAAGGCGGCGCTGGATGCGCCGGCGCCCGAGGCCTATGCAGCGCAGTTGGCGCGCATGGGGCTGGGGGAGCCACAGGGGCTGAAGGAGGAGTTGTACCAGCGGCTGCTGCTGGCGGGCTTGGCGGCGACCTGAAAGATTGCCGGGGCTGCTTTGCAGCCCAATCGCCGGCAAGCCAGCTCCCACAGGAGTACCGCAGGGCTTTGACCTTGTGCGGTACCTGTGGGAGCCGGCTTGCCGGCGATGAGGTCGGTACAGGCTTACTCGATGAAGGTGACCACGCCACCTTCCAGCGACTTCACCCGGGCCAGCGACTCGACGCGGTAGCCCTGGCTGTCCAGCTCGGCGCGGCCGCCCTGGAACGACTTCTCGATGACGATGCCCAGGCCGGCCACGGTGGCGCCGGCCTGCTTGATGATCGAGATCAGCGCCTGGGACGCCTTGCCGTTGGCCAGGAAGTCGTCGATCACCAGCACGCGGTCGCTGCTGTTGAGGTGGCGCGGCGAGATGGCCACGGTGTTCTCGGTTTGCTTGGTGAAGGAGTACACCGAGGCAGTCAGCAGGTTCTCGGTCAGGGTCAGCGACTGGTGCTTGCGGGCGAAGATCACCGGCACGCCGAGCTTCAGGCCGGTCATCACCGCCGGGGCGATGCCCGAAGCTTCGATGGTGACGATCTTGGTCACGCCCGAATCGGCGAACAGGCGAGCGAACTCGTCACCGATCAGCTGCATCAGCGCCGGGTCGATCTGGTGGTTGAGAAACGCATCGACTTTGAGTACCTGGTCGGAAAGCACGATGCCTTCTTCGCGAATCTTCTGATGCAGTGCTTCCACTTTTTTTTCCTCGATGTAGCAAAGGTGGCCGCAAATAGCGGCAAAGTTTAAGAATAATGGTTGATCAGCGTTTGAGCATTGCCCGGATATCGGCCAGGGCGTTGTTGCCGCGCGCGGCTTTCACTTCCACGGGCGCATCGTCCAGGCCTTCCCAGGCCAGGTCGTCCGGAGGCAGTTCATCCAGGAACCGGCTCGGTGTGCAGTCGATGATTTCGCCGTACTGCTTGCGCTTTGCGGCGAAGGTGAAGGCCAGGGTCTGGCGCGCGCGGGTGATGCCCACGTAGGCCAGGCGGCGTTCTTCCTCGATGGTGTCGGCCTCGATGCTCGAGCGGTGGGGGAGGATCTCCTCCTCCATGCCCATGATGAACACGTAAGGGAATTCCAGGCCCTTGGAGGCGTGCAGGGTCATCATCTGCACGCCCTCGGCGTTTTCTTCCTCTTCCTGCTGGCGCTCGAGCATGTCGCGCAGCACCAGCTTGCCGATGGCGTCCTCAATGGTCATGTCACCCTCTTCGTCCTTTTCGAGGGTGTTCTTCAGCGCTTCGACCAGGAACCAGACGTTGCTGATACGGAACTCGGCAGCCTTGTCGCTAGCGGTCTGCTGGCGGATCCAGTTCTCGTAGTCGATGTCGCGGATCATCTCGTGCAGCGCGGCGATCGGGTCGTCCAGGGCGACTTTGTGGCGTACCCCGTCGAGCCAGTGCTTGAAGCGCTGCAGGCGCTCGGTGTAGCGGGCGTCGAGGTGCTCGCCCAGGCCCATCTCCTCGCTGGCGGCGTACATCGAGATGCCGCGCTCGGTGGAATAGTTGCCGAGCTTTTCCAGCGTGGTCGAGCCGATCTCGCGGCGCGGCACGTTGATGACGCGCAGGTAGGCATTGTCGTCGTCGGGGTTCACCAGCAGGCGCAGGTAGGCCATCAGGTCCTTGACCTCCTGGCGGCCGAAGAAGCTGTTGCCGCCGGACAGTCGGTACGGCACCTGGTGGTGCTGCAGCTTCAATTCGATCAGCTTGGCCTGGTAGTTGCCGCGGTAGAGGATGGCGAAGTCGCTGTACGGGCGGTTGGTGCGCAGGTGCAGGGTGAGGATTTCCATGGCCACGCGCTCGGCCTCGGCTTCCTCGTTCTTGCAGCGGATCACGCGGATCTCATCGCCCACGCCCATCTCGCTCCACAGCTGCTTTTCGAAGGCATGCGGGTTGTTGGCGATCAGCACGTTGGCACAGCGCAGGATGCGGCTGGTGGAGCGGTAGTTCTGCTCGAGCATGACGATCTTCAGGGAGGGGTAGTCCTCCTTGAGCAGCATCAGGTTTTCCGGGCGCGCGCCACGCCAGGCGTAGATCGACTGGTCGTCGTCGCCGACCACGGTGAACTGGTTGCGCATGCCGATCAGCATCTTCACCAGCAGGTACTGGCTGGCGTTGGTGTCCTGGTACTCGTCCACCAGCAGGTAGCGCACGCGGTTCTGCCAGCGTTCGAGCACGTCGGGGTGTTCCTGGAACAGCTTGACCGGCTGCAGGATCAGGTCGTCGAAGTCCACCGCGTTGAACGCCTTGAGCGTGCGCTGGTAATGGGTGTAGACGATGGCCGCGGTCTGCTCGCGCGGGTTGCGCGCCTTTTCCAGGGCTTCGGGCGGCAGAATCAGGTCGTTTTTCCAGGCACCGATCATGTTCTTGATCTCGTCGATGCCGTCGTCGCCGGAGTATTCCTTCTGCATGATGTCCGACAGCAACGCCTTGATGTCGGACTCGTCGAAGATCGAGAACCCCGGCTTGTAGCCCAGGCGTTCATGCTCCTTGCGGATGATGTTCAGGCCCAGGTTGTGGAAGGTACACACGGTCAGGCCCCGGCCTTCCCCCGGACGCAGCAGGGTGGCGACTCGCTCCTTCATCTCGCGCGCGGCCTTGTTGGTGAAGGTCATGGCGACGATGTACTGGGCGCGGATGCCGCAGTTCTGGATGAGGTGGGCAATCTTGCGCGTGATCACGCTGGTCTTGCCGGAGCCTGCACCGGCGAGCACCAAAAGAGGGCCGCCGACGTAGTCGCGGGCTTCCTGTTGCCGGGGATTGAGTCGGGACATGCTAGAAACCGGGGGTAACCAGAAAATAGCCGCGCATTCTAGCAGGCATGGGGTGGTTAATGCGCGACCGTCTGCCGTTGTGATGCAGGGCGCGAATCGGATTTGCCGCATCTGCTACTTTCGCGCAGGATGCACGTCAGATTGCGTCGGGATGGTGGCCAGGGACGGGCAATGACTAAAAGTGAAAATCATTTCCAGTTAATCGGGTAGGATTGCCCGCGCTCGCCGTTCCACCGCCCACATCTAAGGAGCCCGCTTGTCCACGCCTGTCGAACCCCTGCGTTTGCTGCTGTTGGCTGATGAGCCGGAGTGGGCCGTGCACCTGCGCGAGTGCTTGCAACCTATGGGTGGCAGCGTCGTGCTGCTGACCGCGCCGAACTGGGCGGCGGTGGACAGCCTGTTCGCCAACGACCGTCAGGCCGTGGTGCTGGCCACGCCCGAGCTGCAGCCCGCGCCGGGGCGTTGCGAGCTGCCGACGATCCTGCTGCTCGAGCAGGAACCGGCCAGCGCGCCGCTGGGCGCCAGCGACTGGCTGGTGCTGGCGCAACTGACTACCGACACGCTGCGTCGCTCCCTGCGTCACGTGCGTGAGCGCGGTGTATTGGTGGCTACCCTGCAGCGCCTGGCCGAACAAGACCCGCTGACCGGCATCGCCAACCGCCAGGGCTTCCAGGCCCTGCTGACCGCGCGGCTGGCCGAGAACGAAGGCCGCGGCCTGGCCCTTGGTCATCTCGACCTGGACAACTTCCGCCATGTCAACGACGCCCTCGGTCACCAGGGCGGCGATCGTTTGATCCTGCAGGTGGTCGCCCGCTTGAAGCACCAGCTGGAGGCGAGCGACCAACTGGCGCGCCTGGGCAGCGACGAGTTCGCGTTGTTGATCGACACCCGGCGTGACCCCAACCGCGCCGAGTGGATGGCCGAGCGCATCACCGAGGCGCTCACCGAGCCCTACTGGGTCGACGGCGAGAGCCTGCTGCTCGGCTGCAGCCTGGGAATCGCCCATGCCCGCGCCCAGGCGGGCGCCGACCCGCTGATGTGGCACGCCCATATCGCCATGCGCCAGGCCAAGGGCAGCCAGGGCTGCACCTTCCACGTATTCAATGAGCGTATCAATCGCAACGCCCGCAGCCTCGCCGACCTGGAAAGCGAGTTGCGCCGCGCCCTGCGCCGCGACGAGCTGGAACTGCACTACCAGCCGCGGCTGAACCTTGTCGACGGGCGTATCGTCGGGCTCGAGGCGCTGGTGCGCTGGAACCATCCCGAGCGCGGCCTGCTGGCGCCCAGCGAGTTCGTGCCGTTGGCCGAGCAGAGCGGGTTGATCGTGCCACTGGGTTACTGGGTGATCTCGCGGGCCCTGAGTGACATGCAGGCCCTGCGCGAACGCGGTCTGGCGCCGCTGCACATGGCGGTGAACCTGAGCTTTCGCCAGTTCCAGGACAGTCAGTTGCTGGCAACCCTGAGCCGGCTGATCGTCGAGCACGGGGTCGATGCGCGCTGGCTGGAGTTCGAGCTGACCGAAACGGCGGTCATGCGCCGCAACGAGTTGGTCCGCCAGACCATGGATGCCCTCGGGCGGCTGGGTGTGCGCTTCTCGCTGGATGACTTCGGCACCGGCTTTTCATCGTTCGTGCACCTGAACAGCTTGCCGATCACCTTGTTGAAGGTCGATCGCAGCTTCGTCGGCGGCATGGAGCAACGCGAAGAGAATGCCAAGCTGGTACACGCGATGATCAACCTGGCGCACAACCTCAACCTGGAGGTGGTGGCAGAAGGGGTGGAGAGCGAGGAGCAACTGGCGCTGCTGCGGGCGTTCGGTTGCGACCAGGTGCAGGGCTTCCTGGTCAGTCGGCCGTTGCCGGTGGAGGCGTTGATCGAGTACCTGTTGCAGGTGCCCACCCCGGGTTTGGTGCAGACCCTTTAGGCCCAGTCGCCGGCAAGCCGGCTCCCACAGGTGTTGCGCCGTTCTTGTGGAGCCGGCTTGCCGGCGATGCGCCGCGTCAGCGGCGCCCTGTTGCCTTTGGATCAACCCGCCAGCATGCGCCCGGTTTCTTCCAGGTTCTCGTGCCAGCTCAGCGCCTCGCGCAGTATATGCGGGGTATGCCCGCCACGCTGGCAAGCGCGCTCGAAGTAGTCGTTGAGCGCGGCGCGGTAGTCCGGGTGCACGCAGTTGTCGATGATCACCCGGGCGCGCTCGCGCGGCGCCAGGCCGCGCAGGTCGGCCAGGCCCACCTCGGTCACCAGGATGTCCACGTCATGCTCGGTGTGATCGACGTGGCTGACCATTGGCACCACGCTGGAAATCGCACCACCCTTGGCAATCGACTTGGTGACGAAGATCGCCAGGTGGGCGTTGCGGGCGAAGTCGCCCGAGCCGCCGATGCCGTTCATCATCCTGGTGCCGCAGACGTGGGTCGAGTTGACGTTGCCGTAGATGTCGAACTCGAGCGCCGTGTTGATGCCGATGATCCCTAAGCGACGTACCACTTCAGGGTGGTTGGAGATCTCCTGCGGACGCAGCACCAGCTTGTCCTTGTAGCGCTCCAGATTGCCGAACACATCGGCATTGCGGCGGCTCGACAGGGTGATCGAGCTGCCCGAGGCAAAGCTCAGCTTGCCGGCGTCGATCAGGTCGAAGGTCGAGTCCTGCAGTACTTCGGAGTACATGGTCAGGTTTTCGAACGGCGACTCGATCAGGCCGCACATCACCGCGTTGGCGATGCTGCCGATACCGGCCTGCAGCGGCCCGAGGTTGTTGCTCATGCGGCCGGCATCCACCTCGCCCTTGAGGAAGGCGATCAGGTGGTCGGCGATGCCTTGGGTCTCATGATCGGGCGGCAACACGGTGGACGGCGAGTCCGGCTGGTCACTGATGACGATGCCGACGATCTTCGCCGGGTCGATCGGGATCGCGGTGCTGCCGATGCGGTCGTCTACCTTCACCAGCGGGATCGGCGTGCGGGTCGGACGGTAGGTCGGGATGTAGATGTCGTGCAGGCCTTCAAGGTTGGCGTTGTGCGACAGGTTGATCTCGACGATGACCTGCTTGGCGAAGATCGCGAAGCTGGCCGAGTTGCCCACCGAGGTGGTCGGCACGATATGGCCTTGCTCGGTGATCGCCACCGCTTCGATGACCGCGATGTCCGGCAGGGTCAGTTGCTTGTTGCGCAACTGCTCGACGGTTTCCGACAGGTGCTGGTCGATGAACATCACCTTGCCGTCGTTGATGGCCTTGCGCAGGGTGCTGTCGACCTGGAACGGCATCCGCCGGGCGAGTACGCCGGCTTCGGTCAGTTGCTTGTCCAGGTCGTTGCCCAGGCTGGCGCCGGTCATCAGGCTGATCTTCAGCGGCGACTGCTTGGCGCGCTCGGCCAGTGCGTGGGGCACGGCCTTGGCTTCGCCGGCGCGGGTGAAGCCGCTCATGCCGACGGTCATGCCGTCCTCGATCAGGCCAGCGGCGTCAGCCGCACTCATTACCTTGCTGTGCAGGGAGGACAAGCGGATACGATCACGGTACATGGATTGTTATCTCAGGCTACTGAAGCTACTGGAAGCGCAGTCTAGAGATTTCGCCCGGTGCCGTCCCGCGACCATGGTCGTATGAGCGGCCCGGAAATAGAGCCGTTGATCTGGATCAGGCAAATGCGACAAACCCCGGAAATGGCTTCCCGGGGTTTGTCTTGTACAAGCGGTCGCGATGGTCGTTGGACCTACTCCACAGCCTTGACCATGTCCTCGATGACCTTCTTCGCGTCACCGAACACCATCATGGTCTTGTCCAGGTAGAACAATTCGTTGTCCAGGCCGGCATAGCCGCTGGCCATGGAGCGCTTGTTGACGATGATGGTCTTGGCCTTGAAGGCCTCGAGGATCGGCATGCCGGCGATCGGCGACTTCGGATCATTCTTCGCCGCCGGGTTGACCACATCGTTGGCGCCCAGCACCAGCACCACGTCGGCCTGGCCGAACTCGGCATTGATGTCTTCCATCTCGAACACCTGGTCGTACGGTACCTCGGCCTCGGCCAGCAGCACGTTCATGTGCCCGGGCATGCGCCCCGCCACCGGGTGGATCGCGTACTTCACGGTCACGCCGTTGTGGGTCAGCTTCTCGGTCAGCTCCTTGAGCGCGTGCTGGGCGCGGGCCACCGCCAGGCCATAGCCTGGGACGATGATCACGCTGTCGGCGTTGCTCAGCAGGAACGTGGCGTCGTCGGCCGAACCGGATTTCACCGGGCGTTGCTCTTTCGAACCCGTTGCGGCACCGGCATCGACGTCGGCACCGAAGCCACCGAGGATCACATTGAAGAACGAACGGTTCATCGCCTTGCACATGATGTACGAGAGGATCGCGCCGCTGGAACCGACCAGGGAGCCGGCGATGATCAGCATCGAGTTGTTCAGCGAGAAGCCGATACCGGCTGCTGCCCAGCCCGAATAGCTGTTGAGCATCGACACCACCACCGGCATGTCGGCGCCGCCGATCGGGATGATGATCAGCACGCCCATGACGAAGGCCAGGGCCAGCATCAGGGTGAAGGCGCTGTAGTGGCCGGTGAAGGTGAACAGCAGCCCCAGGGCGATGGTCGCCAGGCCCAGGATCAGGTTCAACTTGTGCTGGCCGGCGAACTGTACCGGTGCGCCCTGGAACAAGCGGAACTTGTACTTGCCCGACAGCTTGCCGAAGGCGATCACGGAACCTGAGAAGGTGACGGCGCCGATGGCCGCGCCAAGGAACAGCTCGAGGCGGTTGCCGGTGGGGATCGGGTCGCTGATGGCGGCGACGATGCCCAGCGACTGTGGTTCGAGCACGGCGGCGATGGCAATGAATACCGCGGCCAGGCCGATCATGCTGTGCATGAACGCGACCAGTTCGGGCATCTTGGTCATCTCCACGCGCTTGGCCATGATCGAACCCGCGGTACCACCGACCAGCAGGCCGACGATCACGTAGCCGATACCCGCTGTCGCAAGCTCAGCCCCAAGCTTATAGATGAGGCCCACCGTGGTGAGGATCGCGATGCCCATGCCGATCATGCCGAACAGGTTGCCGCGCCGCGAAGTGGTCGGGTGCGAGAGGCCCTTGAGCGCCTGGATGAAGCAGACCGAGGCGACCAGGTACAGAAGCGTTACCAGATTCATGCTCATGCTTACTTCTGCGCCTCGTTCTTGGTTTTCTTCTTGAACATTTCCAGCATGCGGCGGGTGACCAGGAAGCCACCGAACACGTTGACCGCGGCCAGCGCCACGGCCAGGGTGCCCATGATCTTGCCGGCCGGGGTCACGGTCAGCGCTGCGGCCAGCATGGCGCCGACGATGACGATCGCGGAAATGGCGTTGGTGACTGCCATCAGCGGTGTGTGCAGGGCCGGGGTGACGTTCCACACCACGTGGTAGCCCACGTAGATGGCCAGCACGAAAATGATCAGGTTGTAGATGCCGTGGGAAATCAGCATGTCTTCCATTGTCGTGCTCCTCAGCCGTTCTTGCGCACGACCTGGCCGTCGCGGCACATCAGGCACGCGGCGACGATGTCGTCTTCGAGGTTGATGACCAGGTTGCCGTCCTTGTCGAACAGCAGCTTCATGAAGTCGAGCAGGTTGCGCGCGTACAGCGCCGAGGCGTCGGCACCGACCTGGGCCGGCAGGTTGGTCGGGCCGACGAGGGTCACGCCGTTCTCCATCACCACCTGGTCGGCCACGGTCAGCGGGCAGTTGCCGCCTTGGGCTGCGGCCAGGTCGATGACCACCGAACCGGGTTTCATCTGCGCCACAGTCTCGGCGCTGAGCAGGGTCGGCGCTTTGCGTCCGGGAATCAGCGCGGTGGTGATGACGATGTCCGCCTGCTTGGCTCGCTCGTGCACGGCCTGGGCCTGGCGCTGCATCCAGCTGGCCGGCATTGGCCGGGCGTAGCCGCCCACGCCTTCGGCACACTCGCGTTCCTCGTCGGTCTCGTAGGGCACGTCGATGAACTTGGCGCCAAGTGACTCGATCTGCTCCTTTACCGCCGGACGCACGTCGGACGCCTCGATCACCGCGCCCAGGCGCTTGGCCGTGGCGATGGCCTGCAGGCCGGCCACGCCGGCACCGAGGATCAGCACGCGGGCGGCCTTTACGGTGCCCGCGGCGGTCATCAGCATGGGCATGAAGCGTGGGTAGTGGTGGGCGGCCAGCAGCACGGCCTTGTAGCCGGCGATGTTGGCCTGGGACGACAGCACGTCGAGGCTCTGCGCGCGTGAGGTGCGCGGTGCGGCTTCCAGGGCGAAGGCGGTGATGCCGCGCTCGGCCATCTTGGCGATCAGTTCGTTGTTGAACGGGTTGAGCATGCCTGCCAGCAGGCTGCCGCTGTTGATCAGCGCCAACTCCTGGTCACTGGGCGCGACCACCTTGAGCACCAGTTGCGCGCCGAAGGCGTCGGCGGCTTCGCCCAAGTTGGCGCCAACGGCCTCATAGGCACTGTCCGGAATGCTGGCCTTTAGCCCTGCCCCCCGTTGCACGGTGACCTGATGGCCCTGGCCAACCAGTTTCTTGATGGTTTCCGGGGTTGCGGCGACCCTTGTCTCACCCGTCTGCGTCTCGAGAGGAACACCAATGTGCACGACTTTGTCTCCTGCGGTGACCTTTTGTCTTTATAGGAACCAGCGCACTTCGGGTGGTGCGGCTGGGTGGTCGTAGAGCACGACCCCGCCGGATCCGGGGCGGGGGAGGCATTTTGCAGACGAACCCGAGGGCCTTCAACCGGTTCTGAAGCGAAACGAAGTCAAAACTACAAGTCACCCTGTGACCGTATGTCGCAACGATTTGCCCTCAACCCGTCAAGTACGCGCTATGCGGAGCTTAGGAGAAAATTTGAAAAAAATTCCGCTATTTTCGTTCTCAGTTTGCTGAATGTCGCAAAATCAGCTGCAAACCCGCGCAGTAACTAGGGTTGCTATGTTTTTCAGGGTGAACGGCACAGATTACGAATTTGCGACAAATCCATATATCTGTAGGTGTTAAAAATAATTGACTACGGGGTCAGTTTTACCCGCTTCACCCTATTTCGTGGCGGTGTATCGTTGCGCCTGCGCCACCAGCCAGTCGCGGAACGCCCGTAGCGAGGCGGACTCGACCTTCCGCTCGGGGATCATCAGATGGTAGGCCTTGTCACTGGTCAGGGCATGCCTGTTAGCGACCATCAGTCGGCCCTCCTGCAGCTCGCGCTGGATCAGGAACGGTGGAATCAGCGCAATACCCATGTCATGCATGGCGGCCTGGGCGAGCATCGAAAACAGCTCGTAGCGCGGGCCGGTCATGTCGCGTTCGACGCTCATCCCCAAGCCGTCGAACCATTGTCGCCAGGCATAAGGGCGGGTGGTCTGCTGCAGCAGTGGCAAGTCGGCAATGCGCTGGGCGTCGAGGCTGGCTTGCCCTTCCAGCAGGGAAGGGCTGCACACCGGCAAGGGGTTCTCGCCCATCAGTCGGTGGGATTGGGTGCCCGACCAGTCGGCGTCGCCGAAGTAGATGGCGGCATCGAAGGGCGTGTCGGCGAACAGGAAGGGGCGGGTGCGGTTGGTCAGGTTGACCGTGACCTCCGGGTGACGCTGCTGGAAGTCTTTCAGCCGCGGCAGCAGCCACTGGGTGCCGAAGGTCGGCACTACCGCCAGTTCGATCACATTGGCGCCTTGCTGGCGCATCACCGAAAGCGTGTCGCGCTCCACCGCATCCAGCTGTGCGGTTACCTGGCGACTGTAGGAGAGCCCGGCTTCGGTCAGTTTCACGCCCCGGCGCGAGCGACGGAACAGCTCGACATTGAGGAAGGCCTCCAGGCTGCCGATCTGCCGACAGACGGCGCCCTGGGTCAGGGCCAGTTCCTGTGCGGCCTTGGTGAAGCTCTCGTGACGTGCGGCCGCCTCGAAGCAGACCAGGGCGGTGGTGCTGGGAATCTTTCGGCGCATGTACGTGAACCTCACATGTCAGGCGTTGAGCAGGGCATTTGGATGATTACGAAGTGAGAAAATATCACTAAACGGTGCGCAATCCTCGTTTGTCCCTCACGCCAAACAGGCCTAGGATCAATCCAGCACAACAATTCGTTCCCATCTTTCGAGGAATCCGCACATGGCTGGCAAGGCAAGCTTCAACTGGATCGACCCGCTGCTGCTGGATCAGCAGCTCACTGAAGAAGAGCGCATGGTCCGTGACAGCGCCTATCAGTTCGCCCAGGACAAGCTGGCGCCCCGTGTGCTGGAGGCGTTCCGTCATGAACAGACGGATCCGGCGATTTTCCGTGAGATGGGTGAAGTCGGCCTGCTCGGCGCGACCATTCCCGAGCAGTACGGCGGCAGTGGCCTGAACTACGTCTGCTACGGCCTGATCGCCCGCGAGGTGGAGCGTATCGACTCCGGCTACCGCTCGATGATGAGCGTGCAGTCGTCGCTGGTCATGGTGCCGATCAATGAGTTCGGTACCGAGGCACAGAAGCAGAAGTACCTGCCGAAGCTGGCCAGTGGCGAATGGATCGGCTGCTTCGGCCTGACCGAGCCCAACCATGGTTCCGATCCGGGCTCGATGATCACCCGCGCCCGCAAGGTCGACGGTGGTTATCGTCTGAGCGGCAGCAAGATGTGGATCACCAACAGCCCGATCGCCGATGTGTTCGTGGTCTGGGCCAAGGACGATGCCGGCGATATCCGTGGCTTCGTGCTGGAGAAAGGCTGGGACGGCCTCAGTGCTCCGGCAATCCATGGCAAAGTCGGCCTGCGTGCTTCGATCACCGGCGAGATCGTCATGGACAACGTGTTTGTGCCGGAAGAGAACATCTTCCCCGATGTGCGCGGCCTCAAAGGCCCGTTCACCTGCCTGAACTCGGCCCGCTACGGCATCTCCTGGGGTGCGCTGGGTGCCGCCGAGGCCTGCTGGCACACCGCTCGCCAATACACCCTGGATCGTCAGCAGTTTGGCCGCCCGCTGGCTGCCAACCAGTTGATCCAGAAGAAGCTGGCTGACATGCAAACCGAGATTACCCTGGCTCTGCAAGGCTGCCTGCGCCTGGGCCGGATGAAGGACGAAGGGACCGCGGCGGTCGAGATCACCTCAATCATGAAGCGCAACTCTTGCGGTAAGGCCCTGGACATCGCTCGCCTGGCGCGGGACATGTTGGGTGGCAATGGCATTTCCGACGAGTTCGGCGTCGCCCGCCACCTGGTCAACCTCGAGGTGGTCAACACCTATGAAGGTACTCACGACGTGCACGCGCTGATCCTTGGGCGCGCGCAGACCGGCATCCAGGCGTTCTATTAATAGAGGAGCCAGGCCATGGGCGCGCTTTCCCATCTACGGGTGCTGGATCTTTCCCGGGTATTGGCCGGCCCCTGGTCCGGCCAGATCCTTGCCGACCTTGGGGCGGATGTAATCAAGGTAGAGCGCCCCGGCGCGGGTGACGACACCCGCTCCTGGGGGCCGCCTTTCCTGCGCGATGCCCAGGGCGAGAATACCAGCGAGGCGGCCTACTACTTATCGGCCAACCGTAACAAGCGCTCGGTGACCATCGACTTCACTCAGCCCGAAGGCCAGCGCCTGGTGCGCGAGCTGGCGGCGAAGTCGGATATCGTCATCGAGAACTTCAAGGTGGGCGGGCTGGCAGCCTACGGGTTGGATTACCAAAGTCTGAAGGCCATCAACCCGAAGCTTATCTATTGCTCGATCACCGGCTTCGGCCAGACCGGGCCATATGCCAAGCGTGCTGGCTATGACTTCATGATCCAGGGGCTGGGCGGCCTGATGAGCCTGACCGGGCGTCCGGAGGGGGAGGAGGGCGCGGGGCCGGTGAAGGTGGGGGTGGCACTCACTGACATCCTGACCGGGCTGTATTCCACCGTGGCGATTCTTGCGGCCTTGGCGCATCGTGATCAGGCGGGGATAGGTCAGCATATCGATATGGCGTTGCTGGATGTACAGGTGGCCTGCCTGGCCAATCAGGCGATGAACTACCTCACCACTGGCAATCCGCCACGGCGGTTGGGCAATGCGCACCCCAACATCGTGCCCTACCAGGACTTCCCGACGGCGGATGGCAATTTCATCCTTACAGTGGGTAACGATGGTCAGTTCCGCAAGTTCGCTGAAGTAGCGGGGCAGGCTCATTGGGCGGATGACCCGCGCTTTGCCACCAACAAGCAACGGGTGGCCAACCGGGCTGAGCTGATTCCGCTGATTCGTCAGGCGACGGTGTTCAAGACCACGGCTGAATGGGTCACTGAGCTGGAGACGGCGGGTGTGCCATGCGGGCCTATCAATGACCTGGCGCAGATGTTCCAGGACCCGCAGGTATTGGCGCGTGGGCTGGCGGTGAATGTTCCACATCCGCTGGCGGGCAGCGTGCCGCAGGTGGCCAGCCCGATCCGGTTGTCGGAGACGCCGGTGGAGTATCGCCATGCGCCTCCATTGTTGGGGGAGCACACCGAGGCGGTGCTGATGGATGTGCTGGGGCTGAGTGGGGAAGCGGTGCAGGGGCTTCGGGGCGCAGGTGTGCTGTAACACGCGCTATAGATAGAAAGAAGCGGGGGGGACGGCAGGCCGC
>NZ_JBOBDQ010000029.1:0-66725 GCF_050586565.1 Pseudomonas sp. WC1 | reverse complement strand
TCAGATGACCGAAGCACTTCCGATACTACCTGAAACACTCAACTTATTGATTAACAAGAGGTTTTGCGTTTCGACTACGTCGGAAGTGGGGCGCATTATAAGGGGATCTGAAACCCCGTCAACCTTTATTTCAGTTATATAAAGCAAAACCTCAAAACAAAGCGGGGCGGCCTCTCGGCCGCCCCGCTTTCATCCCTGCGCCTTACAAGCTAGGGAAGGCAAACTGCGACGCCTCATGGCTGGCCCGCTGCGGCCAACGCTGGGTGATCGCCTTGCGACGGGTATAGAAACGCACACCGTCCGGCCCGTACGCATGCAGGTCACCAAACAGCGAACGCTTCCAGCCACCGAAGCTGTGATACGCCACCGGCACCGGCAGCGGCACGTTGACGCCAACCATGCCCACTTCGATCTCGTCGCAGAACAGCCGCGCCGCCTCACCGTCACGGGTAAAGATGCAGGTACCGTTGCCGTACTCATGCTCGTTGATCAACTGCATGGCCTGCTCCAGGCTGTTCACCCGCACCACGCACAGCACCGGCCCGAAAATCTCTTCCTTATAGATGCGCATTTCGGGGGTGACCTTGTCAAACAAGGTGCCACCAACGAAATAGCCATCTTCATTACCGGGCACACGGAAACCGCGCCCATCGACCACCAGCTTGGCGCCAGCGGCAACGCCGTCGTCAATGTAACCCACCACCTTGTCACGGGCAGCGGCAGTCACCAGCGGGCCCATATCCAGGCCGCAGGACGTACCGGCACCGATCTTCAGCGCCTTGATCTGCGGCTCCAGCTTGGCAATCAGCGCATCGGCCACCTGGTCGCCGACACACACCGCCACCGAAATGGCCATGCAGCGCTCGCCGCAAGAACCATAGGCGGCGCCCATCAGCGCGCTGACCGCGTTGTCCAGGTCGGCATCAGGCATCAACACCGCGTGGTTCTTCGCGCCGCCCAATGCCTGCACGCGCTTGCCGCGCTTGGTGCCTTCGGCATAGATGTATTCGGCGATCGGGGTCGAGCCGACGAAGCTCAGGGCCTTGACCTCTGGCGCCTCGATCAGCGCGTCAACCGCTTCCTTGTCGCCATGCACCACGTTGAGGATGCCCTTCGGCAGGCCGGCCTCCAGCAGCAACTGGGCGATATAGAGGGTCGAGCTGGGATCACGCTCGGACGGTTTGAGAATGAATGCGTTGCCGCAGGCGATGGCCAGCGGGTACATCCACAGCGGCACCATGGCCGGGAAGTTGAACGGGGTGATACCGGCGACGATGCCCAGCGGCTGGAAATCGGACCAGGCGTCGATGTTCGGGCCGACGTTGCGGCTGTACTCACCCTTGAGCAGCTCCGGGGCGGCGCAGGCGAACTCGACGTTCTCGATGCCACGCTTGAGTTCGCCCGCAGCGTCCTCCACGGTCTTGCCGTGTTCCTCGCTGATCATCTGCGAGATTTTCGCTTCGTTCTGCTCAAGCAGTTGCTTGAAGCGGAACATCACCTGGGCGCGCTTGGCTGGCGGGGTATTGCGCCAGGCCGGGAAGGCGGCCTTGGCCGAATCGATGGCCTGCTGGATGGTGGCGCGGCTGGCCAGCTCGACCTTGCGCACGGCCTGGCCGGTCGACGGGTTGAAGACATCGGCGGTGCGCTCGCCCTTGCTGACCAGCTCGCCGTGGATCAGGTGCTGAACAATGCTCATGCATAACTCCAGATAAAGAAGGTAGAGACAGGCGCGTGGTACTCACACGCCCGACGTCAAAATCGGAAAAATCAGTCGACCTTGTTCAGGGCTTCGCCCACGGCGTCGAACAGACGGTCCAGCTCTTGTGGCTGGGTGTTGAAGGTCGGCCCAAATTGCAGGGTGTCGCCACCGAAGCGTACATAGAAGCCGGCTTGCCACAGCTTCATGGCCGCCTCGTACGGACGAACGATGGCATCGCCATCGCGCGCGGCGATCTGGATCGCGCCGGCCAGGCCGTAGTTGCGGATGTCGACGACGTTCTTGGTGCCCTTGACGCCGTGCAGCAGCTTCTCGAAGTGCGGCGCCAGCTCGGCGGCGGACTGCACCAGGTTTTCCTTCTGCAGCAGGTCCAGCGCGGCGAGGCCGGCGGCGCAGGCGACCGGGTGCGCCGAATAGGTGTAGCCGTGGGGGAATTCCACCGCGTACTCAGGGGTCGGCTGGTTCATGAAGGTCTGGTAGATCTCGCCGGTGGCGATCACCGCGCCCATCGGGATGGCGCCGTTGGTGACCTGCTTGGCGATGCACATCAGGTCCGGGGTCACGCCGAAGGCTTCAGCACCGGTCATGGCGCCCATGCGGCCGAAGCCGGTGATCACTTCATCGAAGATCAGCAGGATGTTGTGCTGGCTGCAGATCTCGCGCAGGCGCTTGAGGTAGCCCTTCGGCGGCGGCAGCACACCGGCGGAACCAGCCAGCGGCTCGACGATCACCGCGGCGATGTTCGAGGCGTCATGCAGCTCGATCAGCTTGAGCATCTCGTCGGCCAGGGCGATACCGCCCTCTTCCGGCATGCCCTTGCTGAACACGTTGGCCGGCAGCACGGTGTGAGGCAGGTGGTCGACGTCCAGCAACTGACCGAACAGCTTGCGGTTGCCGTTGACGCCACCCAGGCTGGTGCCGGCGATGTTGACACCGTGATAGCCACGGGCACGGCCGATGATCTTGGTCTTGGTGGCCTGGCCTTTCAGGCGCCAGTAGGCACGCACCATTTTCAGCGCGGTGTCGGCGCACTCGGAGCCGGAGTTGGTGAAGAACACGTGGTTCAGGTCGCCCGGCACCAGGTTGGCGATCTTCTCGGCCAGCTGGAACGACAGCGGATGGCCGAACTGGAACGCCGGCGAGTAGTCGAGGGTGGCGACCTGGCGAGCCACCGCCTCGCTGATCTCCTTGCGGGTATGCCCGGCGCCGCAGGTCCACAGGCCCGACAGGGCGTCGAACACCTTGCGGCCCTTGTCGTCGACCAGGTAGTTGCCTTCGGCCGCCACGATCAGCCGCGGGTCGCGCTGGAAGTTGCGGTTGGCGGTGTAGGGCATCCAGTGAGCGTCCAGCTTGAGCTGGCTGGCCAGACCGGCTTGAGCGGATTCGGGCATGTTCATCGGGCGGTTCCTCGAAAGACGATTAGGCAACGATGGGTGTTGTTGCAGCTAAGTTGTCACGGCGATAAAGTTCGAAAAACCCAGCTTTTCTAACCTTCAGTCAGCGGATAACTAAACTAATGAGCCGACGCCCCGATCCCCTCGCCCAGGTCAGCGATTTTGACATTCGCCTATTGAAGATCTACCGCAGCGTGGTCGAGTGCGGCGGCTTTTCAGCGGCGGAAAACGTCCTCGGCATCGGCCGCTCGGCCATCAGCCAGCAGATGAACGACCTCGAGCA
Organism: Pseudomonas sp. WC1; assembly: GCF_050586565.1. Lineage (NCBI taxonomy): Bacteria > Pseudomonadati > Pseudomonadota > Gammaproteobacteria > Pseudomonadales > Pseudomonadaceae > Pseudomonas > Pseudomonas sp. WC1. The sequence goes on along the minus strand of NZ_JBOBDQ010000029.1, from coordinate 63,331 downwards.
ACGCCTGGGCCTGCGCCTGTGCCAACGCGGCCGGGCGGGTTTTTCGCTGACCGAGGAGGGGCGCGAGGTCTACCACTCGGCGCTGCAACTGCTCAGCGCCCTGGAGTCGTTCCGCACCGAGGTCAATGGCCTGCACCAGCACCTGCGCGGTGAGCTGAACATCGGCCTCACCGACAACCTGGTCACCCTGCCGCACATGCGCATCACCCACGCCCTGGCCGAACTCAAGGACCGCGGCCCCGATGTGCGCATCCAGATCCGTATGATCGCCCCCAGCCAGGTCGAGCAGGGCGTGCTCGACGGCAGCCTGCATGTGGGCGTGGTACCGCAGACCAGCCCGCTGTCGGGACTTGAATACCAACCGCTGTACAGTGAACGCTCGCTGCTCTACTGCGCGGTCGGCCACCCGCTGTTCTACGCCGACGACCTGCAGATCGATGATGATCGCCTCAACGCCCAGGACGCGATCGCTCCGACCTTCCGCCTGCCCGCCGACATCCAGGCGCACTACCAGGCCCTGCACTGCACCGCCAGCGCCTCGGACCGCGAAGGCATGGCCTTCCTGATCCTGACGGGCCGCTACATCGGCTACCTGCCCGACCACTACGCCAGCTTCTGGGTGCAGCAGGGGCGCCTGCGGGCGCTGAAACCTGCCCAGCGTTTCTATGACCTGGGCCTGAGCTGGGTGACGCGCAAGGGCCGGCGGCCGAACCTGGTGCTGGAAAGCTTCCTCGAGAGCCTGGCTGCGACACGCTGATGCCTGTCCCTGACGCTAATGCTTGTCACTTCGCCACAGGCAGGTAATCTGTCGGACATCCGTAACGACCCGCCCGGAATCGTCCATGACCCTAGAAGTCCCTGCGCATCGCTCCCCCACCTCGGGCAAGCCCGCCGGCCGCATCCGCCAGAAGAACGAACAGGCCATCATCCAGGCCGCCGAGGACGAGTTCGCCCGCCACGGCTACAAGGGCACGAGCATGAACACCATCGCGCTCAAGGCCGGGCTGCCCAAGGCCAACCTGCATTATTACTTCACCAACAAGCTGGGCCTGTATATCGCGGTGCTGAGCAACATCATCGAACTGTGGGACAGCACCTTCAACGCCCTGAGCGTGGAGGACGACCCGGCCGAGGCGCTCAGCCAGTACATCCGCACCAAGATGGAGTTCTCCCGGCGCAACCCGCAGGCCTCGCGGATCTTCGCCATGGAAGTGATCAGCGGCGGCGAGTGCCTGAGCGAGTACTTCAGCGCCGACTACCGCGAATGGTTCCGTGGCCGCGCCGCGGTGTTCCAGGCCTGGATGGACGCCGGCAAGATGGACCAGGTAGATCCGGTGCACCTGATCTTCCTGCTCTGGGGCAGCACCCAGCACTACGCCGACTTCGCCACCCAGATCTGCCAGGTCACCGGCCGCAGCCGCCTGACCAAGCAGGACATGGAAGACGCCAGCAACAATCTTATCCACATCATTCTCAAAGGCTGCGGCATCAGCACGCCTGCCTGACCCGGACTTATGCCTTCTACCCTGCTCGAGCTCTGCGAATTGCGCGAAGAAATCCGCAAGAGCCGCTTCATCACCCTCGCCGGCCCGATCGACAGCCCCGCCGAGGCCATGGCCTTCATCGAACGCCACAGCGACCTGGCGGCCACCCACAACTGCTGGGCCTGGAAGCTCGGCGCCCAGTACCGCAGCAGCGATGACGGCGAACCGGGCGGCACGGCCGGGCGACCGATCCTCGCCGCCATCGAAGCCCAGGACTGCGACCAGGTGGTGGTGTTGGTGATCCGCTGGTACGGCGGCATCCAGCTGGGCACCGGTGGACTGGCCCGGGCCTACGGCGGCGGCGCCAACAAATGCCTGCAGCAGGCACCCAAGCGTGTGCTGGTGCAGCGCAGCGCGTTCAGTTGCAGTTGCACCTTCAGCGAACTGGCGCTGCTCAAGCTGCGCCTGGCTGAGGTGGACGGCGTGGTGCTGGATGAGCAGTTCACCGCTAACGGCGTCGACCTGCGCATCGCCCTGGGTGAGATCCACCTCGCGTCACTGCAGCAGCAACTCGCCGACCTGAGCCGCGGGCGCATTCTGCTGGAAAGAGAGTGAACATTGCCCACAACTGCTGTGGGCCTGCCTGTGGATAAGCTTGGGGCAAGCTTATACAGGCCTTATGCGACAAGGCCTGCGAAGCATTGAGCATATTTTGATCACATTTGTGTGACACTGGCACAAGTGACTGAAAGACTATGAGTTATCCCCAGCTTTCAATGTAAACCCGCCCCCAAACCACCATTTTCAGGCCCGCTGCGCTTGCACACAATTACTGTGGAGCGGCTTGTGGATAACCCGTGAACTACAGCGCCAGGCCCAGCCCCCACAGGCTTTCCAGGCAATCGATCGTTTTTTGATCAGTCTCCACAAGGCGAGCGCCAGGCTCCTGGTTTATGCTCGTCACCCAGGCCTTTCCCGGTGGAGGGCAATCACCCCGTTGTCGCGCGGCGAGCGAAACTATGCACAACAGCGCTCGCCCCGCCTTTGATATGGAGTATCGCAATGACCGCAAACAAGAACGCCCTGATCATCGGCGCCTCCCGAGGCCTTGGCCTGGGGCTGGTGCAACGCCTGCGTGAAGACGGCTGGAACGTCGTCGCCACCGTGCGCGACCCGCAGAACCCAGGTGCGCTCGGCGACGTGCCCGGTGCGCGTATCGAGCGCCTGGAGATGAACGACACCGCCCAGCTCGACGGGCTCAAGCAGCGCCTGCAGGGTGAAGTGTTCGACCTGGTGTTCGTCAACGCTGGCGTGATGGGCCCGCTGCCGCAGGACCTGGAAAGCGTGCAGGTACAGCAGATTGGCGAGCTGTTCATGACCAACGCCGTGGCGCCGATCCGCGTGGCCCGGCGCCTGGCCGAACTCATCCGCAAAGACAGCGGCGTGCTGGCGTTCATGAGCTCGATCCTGGGTAGCGTGACCATCCCCGACGGCGGTGAGATCTGCCTGTACAAGGCCAGCAAGGCGGCCCTCAACTCGATGATCAACAGCTTCGTGGTCGAGCTGCAGCGCCCCGACCTTGCCGTGCTGGCCATGCACCCGGGCTGGGTGAAGACCGACATGGGCGGCGAGAATGCCGAGATCGACGTGCTCACCAGCACCCGTGGCATGCTCGAGCAGATCAAGGCGCAGAGCGGCAACGGCGGCCTGCGCTTCATCAACTACAAGGGCGAGCCGCTCACCTGGTGATCCAGGGCCTTGCGGGCCTGGGTGGGCGCATTGCCCGGCCAGGCCCTGTAGAATGGCGGCCAACCGTACCTGATCGAGATTGCACACATGTATGACTGGCTGAACGCCTTGCCCAAGGCGGAACTGCACATGCACCTGGAGGGCTCGCTGGAGCCCGAACTGCTCTTCGCCCTGGCCGAGCGCAACAAGGTTGTGCTGCCCTGGGCCGATGTCGAAACCCTGCGCGGCGCCTATGCCTTCAACAACCTGCAGGAATTCCTCGACCTCTACTACCAGGGCGCTGGCGTCCTGCGTACCGAGCAGGATTTCTACGACCTGACCTGGGCTTACCTGCAACGCTGCAAGGCGCAGAACGTTATCCACACCGAGCCGTTCTTCGACCCCCAGACCCACACCGACCGGGGCATCCCGTTCGAGGTGGTACTCAATGGCATCACCGGCGCACTCAAGGATGGCCGTGAACAGCTGGGCATCTCCAGTGGTTTGATCCTCAGCTTCCTGCGCCACCTGAGCGAGGACGAGGCGCAACAGACCCTCGACCAGGCCCTGCCCTTCCGTGAGGCGTTCGTCGCCGTAGGCCTGGACAGCTCGGAAAAAGGCCATCCGCCCAGCAAGTTCCAGCGCGTCTTCGACCGCGCCCGCAGCGAAGGCTTCCTGACCGTGGCCCATGCCGGCGAGGAAGGCCCGCCCGAATACATCTGGGAGGCACTCGACCTGCTCAAGATCCAGCGTATCGACCACGGCGTGCGCGCCATCGAGGACGAACGCCTGATGCAGCGCATCATCGACGAGCAGATCCCGCTGACTGTCTGCCCGCTGTCCAACACCAAGCTGTGCGTGTTCGACCACATGAGCCAGCACAATATCCTCGACATGCTCGAGCGTGGCGTGAAGGTCACGGTCAACTCCGATGACCCGGCCTACTTCGGCGGCTACGTCACCGAAAACTTCCATGCCCTGCACCAGCACCTGGGCATGACCCAGGACCAGGCGCGCCGCCTGGCGCAGAACAGCCTGGACGCACGCCTGGTGCGCTAACCGGCCTGGCGCGAGGGCAGGCAGGCGATCGCGTTGATCTGCTGCTGGCCGAGCGGTGTAAGGTGTACCGCCCGGCTGCCCTCCTGCTCACGCACCCAGCCCGACTGGGTGAACAACCTGAGCAACGCCTTGCCCAGGCAACCGCCCAGGTGCGGGCCCTGGTCGTTCCACTTGCTGCAGTGGCAGATCACGCAGCCACGCCGGTCGGCGGCGGCCAGTGCGTCGATGAACACCCCCAGCGCCTCCAGTTGCCCCTTGCCCTCCTGGCTCACGGCCAGTTGCTGTTCGCTGCCCTCCAACCAACCCGCTACATGCAGCCGATGCAGCAACGCGGCAGCCACCTCGCCGCCCAGATGGTCGCCGCACAGGCGCGCCTTGCGCATTGACAGGGGGATTTGCAGCGAGGTGCCCTGCCCCACGGCTGAGCGGCTGGCCAACTGGACGCTGGCAAGGGCCTCCACCGCGGTGCCGACCTCCGGCGTTGCCAGGCGGAAGAAGCGTTTGCGCCCACGCGCCTCCTGCCTGAGCAAGCCGGCACTGGACAGCAGCGACAGGTGCGCGCAGGCCGACGAAGTGCTCAGGCCGGTGATCACGGCAAGCTCGTCCGCCGCACGCGGGGTGCCATCGATCAACGCCCACAACATGGCGCTGCGCTTGGGTTCGGCCATCAGGCTGGCAACCTGACTGATGCTGCGGACTGCGGTCATGAAACTGAAGCTCCCTGATGTATCTCGTCTGGCGGCGACAACCGCTGACGCCCTGCCGCCTGTGCGGGCAAGCACGGGATTGTTCGTGTGCCGGATGGTCAGCGCCAGGCCAGGAAGGATCTCACGCTGGCATTGGGCGCCTGAGGCAGTATAAGCCGCTGGAGGGGGCTCGCCTTGAGGGGGGTATGCCCGGAATGGGTCGGCGTTGGTCCCCCGAGCACCGTTCTGAAAGATGCGTCTGTCAGTGCGCCACACCGCAGACACGGCTGATGCCCCCGTTCTACTGTGGCTGCGCCAGGAACGTGGCTGATAGCGATTATCAAGAAGCTAGAAAAGTCCGATAGGCACGGTGAAAACTTCTGCCCTGCAAAACAGAAGGTCTCCCTACTTCAGGCCACCATGACCGTCAGTCAGGGGACTGATCCTGGCCATGGCGAGCGCCGGGGGCGGCGCTACACTAGTTCCGCTCCCGCTCACTGGAGGTGGATCGCGATGAAGATTGTCGTCAGTGCGTCGAACCGAAATCCCGCTTGCCCCTGGCAAGTCCAGCTCGATCAGCATGTGGTGAGTTTCCGCAACGAGGCCGAGGCGCGGTCATTCGTCGCCCTGCTCGAGGCGCGCCTGAACGCGCCCCACCCGCTCACGCAGGCCGGCTGGCCTGCAGCCGCCGGGTCAACATTGCGACACTGACCACCAGCGCGCCGCACAGGCTGATCACCAGCGCCATGGGCACCGCGCTGCCATCGTGCAGCACCCCGACCAGCGCTGCCGCACCCGCGGCGACGCTGAACTGCAGGCAGCCCATCAGCGCCGAGGCGCTGCCTGCCCGCGTGCCCTGCCCGCTCATGGCGCAGGCCGAGGCGTTGGGGATGATGCAACCAAGGCTGGCGATGCATACGAACAACGGCACCAGCAACGGCCACAACTGCGCTGGGCGCAGCGCCGCGACCACCAGCAGCGCCAGCGCCGCCACCAGGTACAGCCACACTGCCCGCGCCAGCAGGAACGCCGGGCCACGCTTGGCCAGCAGACGCGCATTGACCTGGGCCATCAGGATGAAGCCTGCGGCGTTGGTGCCGAACAACCAGCCATAGTGCTCGGCGGGCACCCCGTACAACTTGATGAACACGAACGGTGAACCGGCGATGTAGGCGAACATCCCGGCGATGGCGATGCCGCCGGTCAACGCATGGCCGACAAACACCCGGTCACCGAACAGCCGCAGGTACTGGCGCAGCGCCCCCGACAAGGGCTGGCGCGGGACATGTGCCGGCAGGCTCTCCGGCAGTCCCAGGCCGACGGCCACCAGGCAGGCCGCGCTGAACAGGCTCAGGGCGAGGAAAATCGACTGCCAACCAGACACATTGACCAGCACGCCACCGAGCATCGGCGCGAGAATCGGTGCCAGGCCCATCACCAACATCAATTGCGAAAACACCTTGGCCGAGGCCACCGCGTCGCACTTGTCGCTGACGATCGCCCGCGACAGCACCATGCCGGCGCAGCCACCCAGGGCCTGGACGAAGCGCGCCACGATCAAACTGTCGAGGTTGGGTGCATAGGCACAGGCCAGGGAGGCGATGGTGAACAAGCCAACCCCAAACAGCAGCGGAATACGCCGGCCGAAACGGTCGGCCACTGGCCCGTAGGCGAGCTGGCCCAGGGACAGGCCGAGGAAATAGGCGGCCAGGGTCGTCTGCACATGCTTTTCGTCGGTGGCGAAGGCATGCGCCATGGCCGGGAAGGCCGGCAAATAGAAGTCGATCGCCAAAGGCCCGAACGCACTGAGGGCGCCGAGAATCAGCAAGGTTCGCAGGTTCATGGAGAATCCATAGCAGGCTAAGCAAGTCGGTTAGTCTACCTGCACTGGATCATTGGGCGTTGAAAACCTTTGTAATAATTGGCCTGTATTTCTGTAGAAGCGGACTTGCCCCGGCAGCCCGCTTCTACAGAAATGCTCTATCTGGACAATCCAGCCGTTCAGGCCACCTCGGCCTGATACCCCTCTTCACGAATCGCCGCCAGGATCTGATCCGCCGCGAGGGCGCTGTCCACACGCACCTGCTTCGCCGCCAGGTCCACTTCCACCCGCGCCGCGGCGTCCTGCTCCTGCACCGCACGGGTCACGCCTTTCACGCAATGGCCACAGGTCATGCCTTGTACATTGAACACTTGCATAGGGGTTGCCTCCTTGTGGGTTTTGTCTACTTTCAGCCTTGCCATCGGGGCAAGGTCAAGTTCCGCGTCAAACGGCCGGGCTGGAAATCCGAGCGCGGCTCGGCCAAGCTGCGCCTTTGACGATTTTGGCAAGCAGGAGATTCTTCATGATCAGGGCAGCAATGAGCCTAGTCGGACTGCTGGGCGCGCTGGCCGTGGTGCCATCGGCCAGCGCCGAAGGCAACTCGGACTACAGCGTGCTGATGATTTCCCGGGAACGCCTGGAAGTGGCCAGCAGTTGCGAGATCGGTATCTACCTCAACGATCAGTTGGCAGGCCGGCTGTTCCAGGAGCAATCGACCTCGTTCAACCTGCCACCGGGCCCTGTCGACGTACGCTTGCGCCTGCTCCCCGGACAGATGCCCGGCTGCGCGCCGGGTATCGAGGACCAGCGCAGCACGCGCCTTACGTTGCAGGCGGGCCAGATCAAGAAGTACCGCATCGCCACAGGGCAAAAAGGCCTGGAATTGAGGCAAGCCAACCTGGGCTATTGACCTTGCCCGCATGGCAAGGTTGATGCTGAAGGCCTATCCACGGAGGAGAGAGCCATGCCCGCATCCACCACCTTCGACCTGCCGATCAGCGGCATGACCTGCGCCAGTTGCGCAGGTCGGGTCGAACGCGCCCTGCGCAAGGTCACCGGCACCGAACATGTCAGCGTCAACCTGGCCACCGAGCAGGCCCGTGTCCAGGCGCCGGCCGACAGCCTGCCGGCATTGGTCGGCGCGGTGCGCGACGCCGGTTACAGCGTCCCCACCCGTACCCTCGAACTGCTGATCGGCGGCATGACCTGCGCCAGCTGCGCCGGCCGTGTCGAGCGTGCTCTGGGCAAGCTGCCAGGGGTCGAGCAGGTCAGCGTCAACCTGGCCAGCGAACGCGCTCACCTCGAAGTCCTGCAAGCCGTCGATGACGGTGTTTTGATCGCCGCAGTGGAAAAGGCCGGCTATAGCGCCAGCCTGCCGCGCACCGCCGACGATGACCAGGCCCAGGCCCAACGTCGCCTGCGCAACGAACGCCTGGCGGTCGGCGCCGCCCTGCTGCTGGCCCTGCCATTGGTACTGCCGATGCTGGCGCAACCCTTTGGGGTGCACTGGATGCTGCCGGCCTGGGCGCAGTTCCTGCTGGCCACGCCGGTGCAGTTCATCCTCGGCGCACGCTTCTATGTCGCTGCCTGGAAGGCCGTGCGCGCCGGTGCCGGCAACATGGACCTGCTGGTCGCCCTGGGCACCAGCGCCGGCTACGGCCTGAGCCTGTACCAATGGGCCAACGCCCACAGCGGCATGGAACCGCACCTGTATTTCGAAGCCTCGGCGGTGGTCATCGCCCTGGTGCTGCTGGGCAAGTACCTGGAAAGCCGTGCCAAGCGCCAGACCGCCAGTGCCATCCGGGCGCTGGAGGCGCTGCGCCCGGAACGGGCGGTGCGGGTCATCGAGGGGCGCGAGGAAGAGGTGGCGATCAGTCAGTTGCGCCTGGGCGACCGGGTGCTGGTCAAACCCGGCGAGCGCTTCCCGGTCGACGGTGAAGTGCTCGAAGGCAGCAGCCATGCCGATGAAGCGCTGATCAGCGGCGAAAGCCTGCCCGTGCCCAAGGCGCCTGGCGACTCGGTAACCGGTGGAGCCATCAACGGCGAAGGCCGGCTGCTGGTAAAAACCCAGGCCTTGGGCGCCGAGACCGTGCTCGCCCGCATCATCCGCCTGGTCGAGGACGCCCAGGCGGCCAAGGCGCCTATCCAGAAGCTGGTCGACCGGGTCAGCCAGGTATTCGTGCCAGCAGTACTGGTGCTGGCCCTGATCACCCTGGTCGGCTGGTGGCTGGCCGGCGCACCGCTGGAAACCGCCCTGATCAATGCCGTCGCCGTGCTGGTGATCGCCTGCCCATGCGCCCTCGGCCTGGCCACGCCCGCCGCGATCATGGCCGGCACCGGCGTCGCCGCCCGCCACGGCATCCTGATCAAGGACGCCGAAGCACTGGAGCGTGCCCATGCGGTGAACAGCGTGGTGTTCGACAAGACCGGCACGCTCACCTCGGGCAGCCCGCGCATCGTCCACAGCCGGGCCAGCAGCGGCGACAACGGCGAGTTGCTGCGCCTGGCCGGTGCCCTGCAACGCGGCAGCGAGCACCCATTGGCCAAGGCGGTACTCGACGCCTGCGCCGAACAAGGCCTGCACGTGCCGCAGGTCGCTGACAGCCAGTCGCTCACCGGTCGCGGCATCGCCGGCCAGGTAGATGGCCGTGAACTGGCCCTGGGCAACCGTCGCCTGCTCGACGAAAACGGACTGCCGCCGGGCGACCTGGCCAACAGTGCGCAGGCCTGGGAAGCCGAGGGCCGCACGCTGTCCTGGTTGATCGAGCGTGGCCAGCAGCCACGCGTGCTCGGCCTGTTCGCCTTCGGCGACAGCCTCAAGCCCGGCGCCGGCGCGGCCATCGACGCGCTGCATGCGCGTGGCATCAGCAGCCACCTGCTGACAGGCGACAACCGTGGCAGCGCCAAGGTGGTGGCCGACGCCCTGGGCATCGATGACGTGCATGCCGAAGTGCTGCCGGCGGACAAGGCAGCTACAGTCGCCGCGCTCAAACAGGAAGGCGTGGTGGCCATGGTCGGCGACGGCATCAACGACGCCCCGGCACTGGCCGCAGCCGATATCGGCATCGCCATGGGCGGCGGCACCGACGTGGCCATGCAGGCCGCCGGCATCACCCTGATGCGCGGTGATCCGCGCCTGGTGCCCGCGGCATTGGACATCAGCCGCAAGACCTATGCGAAGATCCGCCAGAACCTGTTCTGGGCCTTCATCTACAACCTGGTCGGCATCCCCCTGGCCGCCCTCGGTTACCTCAACCCGGTACTGGCCGGCGCCGCCATGGCCCTGTCCAGCGTCAGTGTGGTCAGCAACGCCCTGTGGCTGAAAACCTGGAAACCCACCGCCATCGACCAGGAGGCGCCATGAACATAGGCCAGGCCGCCCGCCGCAGCGGGCTCAGCGCCAAGATGATCCGTTACTACGAGTCCATCGGCCTGTTGCGCCCCGCCACGCGCAGCGAAAGCGGCTATCGCCTGTACCAGCAGGAAGACCTGCACAGCCTCGCGTTCATCAAGCGCTCGCGAGACTTGGGCTTCTCCCTGGACGAGGTCGCCAAGCTGCTGACCCTGTGGCAGGACCGCCAGCGCGCCAGCGCCGACGTGAAGGCCCTGGCCATGCAGCATATCGACGCGCTGAACCAGCGCATCGAGGAGCTGGTGAGCCTGCGCGACACCCTCGGTGAACTGGTGGCCCACTGCCAGGGCGATGACCGCCCGGACTGCCCGATCCTCAAGGACCTGGCCAATGGCAGCGGCTGCTGCCACTGAGGGCATCGTCTGCGGGAGCGGCAGGGCGCCGCTCCTGCGGACAACCATTGGTATGCCATATTAGCCAGGCCCGACCGATATCCCCTTGAATAGCCTTTTCACCCAATAAATACGGGAGTTTCCCTACATAAAACCCAGGCTTTGCCGATGCACTGTTACAGCCTCGTGCAACGAAAAGAACAACTCTGGGAGCGTGGATGAACATCAAGCAGAAACTCACCTGGGCCTTCGCCATCATCGCCGGCCTGCCCATCGTCCTGGTCGCCACCCTGGTGGTGCTCAACCTGCGCGGCGAAGCCCGCGACGATTTCCTGGACAACAGCAGTCGGGAGATTCGCCAGGTCGGCAACGCCATGGACATCTTCTTCCAGGGCATCACCCAGAACGTCGACTACCTGGCCGCGCAACCCCTGGTGGCGGCCACGGCTGACAACGTCAAGAAGCACATCAGCGCCGATGCCGCCAACATCGCCCCCGGCGAGCAGGACAAGGCGCTGTTCGACCTGTTCAGCCGCCTGGCCCAGAGCCACCCGGACTACGCCTATGTGTCCTACGGCCTGAAGGATGGCGGCTACGCGTTCTGGCCGGGCGATCCGAAAATGGCCAACTACGACCCGCGTACCCGCCCCTGGTACCAGGCGGCCATGGCCAACCCCGGCAAGACCCTGCGCACCGCGCCCTACTACTGGGCCGGCGACGACGCCGTACTGGTCAGCACCGTGCGCGCCGTGGCCAACACGCTGGGCAACCCGGGCGGCGTGGTCAACATCGATGTGTCGCTCAAGGGCCTCACCGAGATCGTCAAGCAGATCAAACTGGGCGAGAGCGGCTACCTGATCCTCATGGAAAACAACGGCAACGTGATGGTCGACCCGCGCGACGCCAGCCACAACTTCAAGCAGCTCGCCAGCCTGGGCGACGGCTACGCCGAGCTGGCCAAGGCCGGCAAGGGCCTGGCCGAAGTACAGTTGAACGGCGAGCGCTACATGGCCAACGTCTACCCCGACGAGAAACTCGGCTGGACCTTCATCGGCCTGATCCAGCATGACGAAGTGATGCAGACCACCACGCGCCTGACATGGCTGATCGGCGGCGTCGCGTTGATCCTGGCCGCCGTGTTCGCGGTAGTGGGCGCGGCGTTCGCCAAGCTCATCGTGCGCCCGATCAACAGCGTCACCAGCGGCCTGGAAGACATCGCCCAAGGTGAAGGCGACCTGACCCGCAACCTGGAGATCCGCGGCCGCGACGAAACCGCCCAGCTGGCCAGCTGGTTCAACCAGTTCCTTGGCGCCATCCGCAGCCTGATCCAGCACATCGGCGGTGCGGCGAGCAAGATCCTCAGCACCTCCAACAGCTCGACCCGCGTCTCCGGCGACATGGCCGAAGCCGCCGGGCGTCAGCGCGAAGCAGTGGACATGGTGTCCACGGCGTTCCATGAGATGGTCGCCACCGCCAATGAAGTGGCCCGTTCCTGCAGCCAGGCCGCGCAATCGGCCGACAGCGGCCAGCAGCAGGCCCGTGAAGGGCAGCAGCAGATCGACGCGGCGGTACAGAGCGTCGATCGCCTGAGCCAGGAAATCGAGCAGTCGGCGCAGTCGATCCAGCAACTGGAGCGTGACAGCAATGCCATCCAGTCGATCCTCGGCACCATCCGCTCGATCGCCGAACAGACCAACCTGCTGGCGCTCAACGCCGCCATCGAGGCTGCCCGCGCCGGTGAGCAGGGCCGCGGCTTTGCCGTGGTCGCCGACGAAGTCCGTGCCCTGGCCAAGCGCACTGCCGACTCCACCGCCGAGATCGACGGCCTGCTCGGCAACCTGGCCAGCCGCACCGCCCAGGTGGCCGAACAGATGCACGCCAGCATCGAGGTGTCGCAGCAGTCGGTCAGCCGCATCGGCCTGGCCCGCGACAGCTTCGGCCAGATCCGCGAATCGGTGGACATCATCCGCGACATGAACACCCAGATCGCCACCGCCGCCGAGGAGCAGCACCAGGTGGCCGAGGACATCAACCGCCACATCAGCCAGATCCATGGCGATGCCCAGTTGGTGGCGGAACTGGCCCAGGCGGCGCGCCAGGACTCCGAGAGCCTGGCCGGGCTGTCCAACGAGCTGGATGCGCTGGTGCGCAGGTTCAGGACCTGAGTCGCCGTCGGTGGGCACGCGCGCTCTTGTAGATGCGCGGTTGCCCACCGACAGGCCTTGCACCGTCTACAAGCGAAGCTCCCCCGGCGTTGCCCCGAACAATTGCTTGAACGCGGCAATGTAGGCCGAGGTCGAGTCATAACCGCAACCCAGCGCCGCCTGGGTGACACTCTCTCCCGCTTCCAGCAGCGCCAGCGACGTCAACAGGCGCATGCGCTGGCGCCAGTTGCGAAAACTTAGCCCTGTCTCACGCTGGAACAGGCGCATCAGGGTCTTTTCCGACACCCCCAGTTGCACGGCCCATTGCTGCAAGGTCTGCACCTGGTCGGGCGCGGCGATCAGCCCGTTGCACAGCGCCAGCAAACCCGGATGGCGCGGCAACGGCAGCGAGAAGCCGACCTGCGGCAGGGTACGCAGCTGGTCCAGCAACACCGCCACCAGCCGCGCCTCGGCACTGTCGCCTTGCGGATAGGCCACCGCGAAGGTGCAGAACTGCTTGATCAGCTCGCGCGCCAGCGGCGTGACCTCCAGCACCCGGCATTCGCTGGGCGACCATGGGCAGGCATCGCTGCGTACATACAGGCTGCGCATCTCGGCCTGCATCGAGGTCACCACCTCGTGCTCGGTGCCGGCCGGGATCCACACGCCCCATTGCGGCGGGGCGAAGTAGCTGCCGTCGCTGGTGTACACGCCAAGCACCCCGCTGATGGCGTAGGAGAACTGCACCCAGTCATGGCGGTGGCGGGTGGTCCAGGAGCCAGCGCCGAGGCTCTCGGCACGGGCATAGAGCGGCCTGGGCAAGTGGTCCAGCGTGGGGATGGGGCGTGGGCCGATAGTCGACATGATGGGGCCTGGTGTCTCGGGACGGACAAGGGTATCAGCCATCGCAGTCAACGCCGAACCTATCGCTCGATGATCGCCGTCACCCCCTGCCCGCCCGCCGCGCAGATGGAGATCAGGCCGCGGCCCTTGCCCCGCTCGCTGAGCAGCTTGGCCATGTTCGCCAGAATCCGCCCGCCCGTCGCGGCGAACGGGTGCCCTGCAGCCAGCGAACTGCCCTTCACGTTCAGCCTGGTACAGTCAATCGCACCGAGCGGCGCATCGAGCCCCAGCCGTGTGCGGCAGTAGTCGGCATCTTCCCAGGCCTTGAGAGTGCACAGCACCTGGGCGGCAAAGGCTTCGTGAATTTCGTAGAAATCGAAGTCCTGCAAGGTCAGGCCGTTGCGTGCCAGCAGCCGTGGCACCGCGTACACCGGCGCCATCAGCAGGCCCTCCTGGCCATGGACGAAATCCACCGCCGCCGCCTCGCCATCCACCAGGTAGGCCTGCACCGTCAGGCCATGCTCCTCGGCCCAGGCTTCGCTGCCGAGCAGCACCAGCGAGGCGCCATCGGTCAGCGGCGTGGAGTTGCCCGGCGTGAGCGTGCCTAGGCCGCTGCGCTCGAACACCGGCTTGAGCTTGGCCAGCTGTTCCAGGGTGAGGTCGGCGCGCAGGTTGTTGTCGCGGGTCAGGCCCAGGTAAGGCGTGAGCAGGTCGTCGTGCCACCCCTCGCGATAGGACGCCGCCAGGTGCTGGTGGCTGAGCAGCGCCAGCGCATCCTGGTCACCACGCTCGATCTGCCAGGTTTGCGCCATGCGCTCGCAATGCTCGCCCATCGACAGCCCCGTGCGCGGCTCGCCGTTGCGCGGCAGCTCGGGTTTGAGCAGGCCCGGACGCAACTTGAGGAAAGGCTTGAGACGCTCGCCAAGGCTCTTGCCACGGTTGGCCTGCAGCAGGATCTGGCGCAGCCCTTCGCTCACCGCGATGGGGGCGTCCGAGGTAGTGTCGACGCCGCCGGCGATGCCACTGTCGATCTGCCCCAGGGCGATCTTGTTGGCCACCAGCAACGCCGCCTCCAGCCCGGTGCCGCAGGCCTGCTGGATATCGTAGGCCGGCGTCTGCGGCGACAAGCGCGAGCCGAGCACGCACTCGCGGGTCAGGTTCATGTCACGCGAGTGCTTGAGCACCGCCCCCGCCGCGACCTCGCCCAGGCGCAGCCCATGCAGGCGGTAACGCTCCACCAGGCCTTCGAGGGCGGCGGTGAGCATCGCCTGGTTGCTGGCCTTGGCGTAGGCGCCATTGGAGCGGGCGAAGGGAATCCGGTTGCCCCCCAGGATCGCGACCCGGCGAATTGACTGCATGCCTGTTCCTCCTGAAACAATTTGAGCCTTAAGACTAGGTTCTTTTCGGCTATTCGAACGACCCTGCCACAAAGTTGGTCCACACTTGCATGCTTGCCTTCAGGGAGAACCGTACATGAGCGACCGCTATCTGGGCTTTGCCAACTCCACCCTTGGCCGCAAACTTGTCGATGCCCTCGGCCTGCCGCGCCCGGTGCCGCTGGAGCGCTGGCAGGCCGGGCGCCTGCGCCCCATCGAGGGCGCGCTGGTGCTCGGTGGCGGCCCGCTGGCCAGCCAGGTCGCGGCAATCGCCCCACGCCTGACCGCCGATTGCTACGGCTTCGACGCCGAAGCGCTCGACGCCCCCGCCTGGGTCGCGGGCCTGGGGCCGAAAATCAAGGCCGTGGTGTTCGATGCCAGTCACTTGTCCGACAGCGATGCGCTCAAGCAGTTGCGCGAATTCTTCCAGCCCTTGCTGCGCAGCCTGGCCCCCAGTGCCCATGTGATGATCCTGGGGCGCGCCCCGGAAAGCCTGGACGATGCGAAAGCCAGTGTCGCCCAACGCGCCCTGGAGGGTTTCAGCCGTTCGCTGGCCAAG
Source organism: Pseudomonas sp. WC1 (assembly GCF_050586565.1). NCBI lineage: Bacteria > Pseudomonadati > Pseudomonadota > Gammaproteobacteria > Pseudomonadales > Pseudomonadaceae > Pseudomonas > Pseudomonas sp. WC1. Next base: position 47,886 of record NZ_JBOBDQ010000029.1, on the reverse strand, counting down.
GAGTTGCGCAATGGCGCCACGGCCAACCTCTTGTATGTCGGTGACGGCGCCGAAGACCAGCTCGAAGGCGCGCTGCGCTTCTTCCTCTCGCCCAAGAGTGCGTTCGTTTCCGGGCAGGTCCTGCGCCTGTCGGCGTGCGCCACCCAGGTCGAAGACTGGACCCGCCCGCTGGCCGGCCGTCACGCCCTGGTCACCGGTGCCGCGCGCGGTATCGGCGCTGCCATCGCCGAAACCCTAGCCCGCGATGGCGCCGAAGTGACCTTGCTCGACGTGCCCCAGGCGCAGCGCGACCTCGACGCCCTCGCCGCGCGCCTGGGTGGCCGTGCCCTGGCCCTGGACATTTGCGCCGCCGATGCCGCCGCGCAGTTGCTCGAAGCCTTGCCGCAAGGCCTGGACATCGTGGTGCACAACGCCGGCATCACCCGCGACAAGACCCTTGCCAACATGACCCCGGAATACTGGGACGCGGTGCTGGCCGTCAACCTCAAGGCCCCGCAGGTGCTGACCCAGTCGCTGTTCGAGGGAGGCAAGCTGCAGCGCGACGCCCGTATCACCCTGCTCGCCTCGGTCAGCGGCATCGCCGGCAACCGCGGCCAGTCCAACTACGCGGCCAGCAAGGCCGGGCTGATCGGTTTCGCCCAGGCCTGGGCACCGCGCCTGGCCGAACAAGGTGCCAGCATCAACGCCGTGGCGCCGGGCTTTATCGAAACGCACATGACCGCGGCCATGCCCATGGGCCTGCGCGAGGCCGGCCGGCGCCTGAGTTCACTCGGCCAGGGCGGCTTGCCGCAGGATGTCGCCGAGGCCATCGCCTGGCTCAGCCAGCCGGGTTCCGGCGCGGTCAACGGCCAGGCCCTGCGGGTCTGCGGCCAGGCCTTGATGGGAGCCTGACCATGACCCGACCTTGGCACGACCTGCACAGCCCCGACTCACGCCTGAACCTCTACCTGCGCGCCCTGGGCAAACGCAAGATCCGTGGCAGCCAGCTACCGGAGACAGGCCTGCGCTGCTACCTGCGGGTCGATGGCGCCAACCTGGCGGCCTATCGCCGGCTCTGCCACTTCGCCGATGACGGCCGCCTGCCGGGCACCTACCCGCACGTCATGGCCTTCAGCCTGCAATTGCAGTTGCTCACCGGGGACGACTTCCCCTTCCCCCTGCTCGGGCTGGTGCACCTGCACAACAGCCTGCAAGTGCTGCGCCCACTGGGCGGCATCGATGGGTTGCGCTTCGCGGTGTACGCCGACAACCTGCAGCCCCACGAAAAGGGCGGCACCTTCGACCTGGTGACCGAGGCCGAGGACGGGCTCGGGCTGCTCTGGCGCGAGACCAGCCGCATGCTGGTGCGCGGCCTCAAGCTCGAGCAACAGGCCGCCAGCGCCACCGCGCAGGCACCCGCCGCACTGCCCGAGGCCACCCGCTGGTACGCCGACAGCGACATCGGCCGGCGCTATGCCAGGGTCTGCGGCGACTACAACCCGATCCACCTGAGCAGCCTCAGCGCACGTCTGTTCGGTTTCCCCAAGGCCATCGCCCATGGCATGTGGAGCAAGGCCATGGCGCTGGCGGCGCTGCAGGGTCACCTGCCGAAAGCCGGATATGAATTCGCGGTGGACTTCCACAAGCCGGTGCGCCTGCCGTCGGAGGTAGTGCTGAGCGCCAGCGCGGCAGGGCCGGCCGGCGAGCTGCGCCTGGATGGCCACGGCGGGCTGGTGCACATGGTTGGCAGCTGGCGCGCACGCTGATCGGGCTTGCTTTGCAAGGAACCTCGCCGGAAGCTATGCGCCACGAGGAGACCCCGATGAACCTGCAAGAACTGACCGAACGCCTGCACCGCATCCGCGACACCAACGACTGGCGGGTTTTCCACAGCCCGAAGAACCTGGCCATGGCCGCCAGCGTCGAAATGGCCGAGCTGGTGGAGATCTTCCAGTGGCTGAGCGAAGACCAGTCCCGCCAGCTGCCTGCCGACCAGCTTGCCCACGCTGGCCAGGAAGTGGGCGATATCGTCCTCTACCTGCTGCTGTTGTGCAGCGAGCTTGGCCTGGACATGAACGAGGTGGTGCGGGCCAAACTCGCCGACAGCGAAAGGCGCTTCGCCAAATGAACGACCGTCATTTCGATGAACTGGCCAGCCGCTTCGCCGAGAAGATCTATGGTGGCGCCAAGGGGGCGATCCGCCTGGCGGTGCTCCAGGCCGACCTGGCCGAAACGTTGCCCGAGCGCCCGTTGCGGGTGCTCGACATCGGCGCCGGCCTGGGCCACATGGCCCTGTGGCTGGCCCAGCGTGGCCACCAACTGACTCTCGCCGAGCCCGCCGCGCCGATGCTCGACGGCGCCCGTGCGCGCTTCGCCGAGGCCGGCCAGCAGGCAACGTTCATCCAGGCGCCCTGGCAAGACCTGCTTGGCCAGCTCACCGAGCCCTACGACCTGGTGCTGTGCCACGCGGTGCTCGAATGGCTGGCCGAACCCGAAAGCATCCTGCCGGTGCTGCACCAGCTGACCGCGCCGGGCGGCTGGCTGTCGCTGGCCTTCTACAACCGCGACGCGCTGGTCTACCGCAACCTGCTCAAGGGGCATTTCCGCAAGCTGCGGCACAACCGCCTGGCCGGCGAGAAGCAGAGCCTGACGCCACAGAAACCACTTGATCCACGCGAGCTCAAGGCGCAACTTGATCCCATGTGGCAGGTCGAAAGCGAAAGCGGCGTGCGGGTGTTCCACGACTACATGCCCAAGGAGTTCCAGGCCAAGGCCGAGCTACTCGACCTGCTGGAGATGGAGCTGGCGCACCGGCGCCACCCCAGCTTCGCCGGCTTGGGTCGTTACCTGCACTGGATCTGCCGACCCCACTGACCCGCCCGCCAGGAGGATACATGCCGTACCGTCTGTTCTGCCTGGCCCTGCTCCCCCTTGCCCTGGCCGCCTGCCAGGGCAGCAACCCCTATGTCGCCAGCGGCAAGCCGCTGCCACCGGCACCGCCCCAGGCCGCCGGCACTTTCGACGCCAGCGCCTACCCCACGCCACCGCGCGACTATGGCCGTTACCGCAGCTGGAGCTGGCGCAACAGCCAGCCCCCCGGCGGCCTGGCGAACGCCACGCCGGGCCAGCTGGCCGACGCGGTGAGCAGCGCCCTCGACCAGCACGGCCTGCGCCCGGCCCACAATGCCCCTGCCGACCTGCTGGTCAGCGCCGATGTTCGCCTGGAGCGACGCCTGCGCCAGGTGCGCGACTACGACTACGATCCCTATTACGGCCCCTACCCCTATGGCAGCGTCGGCTACGGCGGCTACCGCAATGGTTATGGCGCCTATGGCAGCGTGCCGATCGTGCGCACCTACCAGGTCGAGGTGATGGTTGTGCGCATCGACCTGTTCGATGCCCGCAACGGCCAGCCGGTGTGGAGCGCCAGCGCCGAAAGCGGCAGCGACAAAGACTCGCCGCGTGAACGCGAAAGCGCCCTGCGCGAGTCGGTGAGCAAGGCGATGAGCGGCTATCCTCCCAGCTGACCCTTTACGGAGAACCATCATGTTGCGCCGTCTCGTACTTCTGTCCTTCGCCCTGCTGCTGGCGGCCTGTTCGAGTAACAACGTGCAGCAGGACTTCGATGCCAGCCGCGACTTCGCCGCCTACCGCAGTTGGGCCTGGCAGGAGCCGGCCCTGCAATACCGTCCGGACGATCCACGGATCAAGAGCGACCTGACCGAGCAGCGCATCCGCCAGGCGGTCGCCGGCCAGCTCGACCAGCGCGGCCTGCGCCCGGTCCAGGGCAATGCCCGACCCGATGTGAAGGTGCGGTCCTACCTGATCGTCGAAGATCGCCAACAGCAGATCACCACCAACTACGGCGGCGCCTGGGGCGGTTATTGGGGCGGCTACTGGGGCGGGCCGATGTACAACGAGACCCGCAGCGTCGACTACAAGGTGGCGACCATCCAGGTCGACCTGTTCGACGGGCGTGACGGCAAGCTGGTGTGGCGTGGCAGCGCCGAACAGATCATGAACAACTACCCGCCCAGCCCGCAGGAACGCAACGCGGCGATCCAGAAGACCGTGACCCAGGTACTGAGCAACTACCCGCCACATTGAGCCCCAGATCGCGGGGCAAACCCGCTGCCCCGCCCCCGCGATGCGCCGCTTGGGCGAGGCACTTCGATCAAGGCAACTTGCCATCACCTTGACTACACTCCTTGCACCGCCGCCGCGCTGCCGGGCCACAGGCCGGCAAAGGAGTGCCCGTGGTTCCCCGTTCCGTTGTGCGCCAACGCGGCGCGATCGGCCTGATGGCCGCGCTGACCATGGGCCTGGCCGTCGTGTTCATGCTCCTGACCGTCGACAGCGGCCGCCTCTACCTCGAACAACGCAAGCTGCAACGCATCGCCGACATGGCTGCGCTGGAAGCCGCCGAGCATGACGGCGCCTGCACCGGCAGCGGCCCGCAGGCATCCACGCTGGCCCGCACCGCCGCCACCCGCAACGGCCATTCGCCGCTCAACCCACTGATCGCCAGTTGTGGCTACCTGCGCACCGGCAACGACAACCTGCGCACCTTCACTGCCGACAGTCAGCGCAACGAGGCGATCAAGGTCGAGGTCAGCAATGTGGTGGTCACCAGCTTCGCCGGTGGCATCTACGCGCTGGTGCAGGGCGGTGCCATCGCCCGCACCACCACCCTGCGCGCCAGCGCGGTGGCCGCAAGCCCAGGGCCACCCCAGGCAATGCTGAGCATTCGCAGCACACTGCTGCAGGTCAGTTCGATGCAGTCGGCCATTCTCAACGCCCTGCTGAAGGCCATCGGCGCCAGCACGCAACTCACCGTGCTGGGCTGGCAAGGCATCGCCGATACCCAGCTCAACCTGCTCAACTACCTCGATGCACTCTCCACCGAACTGAAGCTGAACCTGGGGGATTACCAGCAACTGCTCGACTTCCAGACCACTGCCGAAAATCTGCTGAAAGTCGCCGTCAAGGTTCTGCAGCAAAGCGGCGCCGCCGTGGAGGTGACCGGCGATCTGCTCAAACTCGCCGCGGACCTGAAAGGGCCGATCACCCTGGGGCAGTTGCTCAACCTGCAGACCGGCACCGTCCAGGCTGGCCTGGACGCGAACGTGCAAGTGCTGCAACTGGTCCAGGCGATGATTCAGCTGGCGGCTAATCGACAAGCCGTGAATGCCGAGATCCCTATCACCGCACTGGGTTTGATCAATGGCCGCGTGTACCTGAAGGTGATCCAGCCCCCGCAGAACTCCGCCGTGGGCGACCCGCGCAGCGATGAGTTGCGCGTCCATACCGCACAGATCCGCGCGCTGGTATCACTGGACCTGCCCCTGCTGACCGGCATCGCCGGGTTGCTCAATGCCGTGCTGGACCTGGCGGCGCCCTTGACCAACGTGCTCAACAACCTGCTCAGCCTGAACCTGCTGGGCACCGTGCAGTCGCTGACCTGCGCCCTGGGCATCCCGTGCAAGGTCAGCGACATCAAGCTGCTGGACAGCCAGGTGCATATCGATATCGGCATCGAAGTGGCCGAAGGCACCAGCCGCTTGCCCCCGGCGCCACCCGACAACTACAGCTGCGCGCCCAAGAGCCTGACCACCCTCACCCAGCGCTCGGCGGCGAGGATCGCGATCGGCAAGTTCGACTCACCGGCCGAGTTCCTCAGCAATGGGCCTGACTTCGTCAAGGTACAGGCCCTGCCGGTCATCGATATCGGCACCAATGTCTGCAGCCGCCTGCTGATCCTCCCGCCCTCCTGCGGCACACGCGTGCCCTATGCCGGCGGCGGCATCGGCCTGCGGGTGGACACCAAGCTGCTCGGCAGCAGCCCGACGGAAAAACCACTGGTCTTCGCCGACGACCATGCACCGCGAAATATCGGCCAGGATCCGATGTTCCAGCCCATGGATAGCGACCAGGCCCAGGTGGTGGGCAGCCTGTCCGGCACACTTGCCGGTGTACATCTGGAAGCCTACAGGCCCACTGCCAACAGCGGCCTCGGCCAGGTGCTGGTGCTCACCGCCGGCCTGCTGGACGGGGTGAAGAACATCCTCGAGCCGATCATCAGGAACCTGCTCAGCCCCCTGCTCGATCCACTGGTGAACGGCTTGCTCAAGGTCCTGGGCATCGACCTGGCCAGCGCCGAGGTCGGCGCCAACCTCAGTTGCTCCAGCGGCCACGCTCAGTTGGTGCAGTGAACCGGCAGGTCGATGCAGAAGCACGCGCCCTCGGGCGAGTTGCTCACTGTCAGCTCGCCGCCCATCTGGCTGACGATGCCGTGGCTGACCGATAGCCCCAGGCCGGTGCCAACACCGGCCGGCTTGGTGGTGAAGAAGGGTTCGAAGATGCGCTCGTGCAGCCGCGCATCGATGCCGCCGGCATTGTCCTCCACCAGCAGCCAAAGCCGTTCTCCATGCAGCGCCTGGCGCACGCGGATCCAGGGCTGCGCCACCTGTTGCTCGAGCAAGGCATCGCGGGCGTTGACCATCAGGTTGATCAGCACCTGCTCCAGCTGGTCCTGATGCCCGAGCACTTGCGGCATCGCCTCGGGCGACTCGAGGTGCAGCGCCACGCCCTTGCCGCGCAAGCCCTCCTCGAGCAACCCCCGGGCGCCCTGCACCGCGCCCCACGCGGCGAAGCGCTCGCACTCGACCGTCGAACGCCGGCCATATACGCGCATGTGCTCGACCAGCCGGGCAGCGCGCGCTACCTGCGCCTCGATTCGGCGCAACTTGTCCTCCAGGTAGGCCGGATCGGCGGCGCCGTTCTCCAGGCGCTTGAGCGCATTGACCACCGCCATGCGCATCACGTTGAGCGGTTGGTTGATCTCGTGCAGCAGGCCGGTGGCCAACTCGCCGAGGGTGGCCATCTTGGCACCCTGCAACAGCTGCTGCTGGCTGCGCCGCACCTCGGTGTTGTCGCGGCCCACGGCCTGCACCTCGAGCAGGCGGCCTTCGCCGTCGAACAGGCCGCGGTCGGCCCAGACCCACCAGGCATGCTCACGGCCAGGCAACTGCAGGCAGATCTCCGCGCTGCTCACCGGTTGCTCGGGCGTCAGTGCCCGCAGGCGCTGGAGAAATGCATCGCGCTGGTCGGCGGACAACCATTGGCCCAGGTCGGCACCCTGCAACTGCTCGGGCGTGCAACCCAGGTAATCGGCCAACGGCCGGTTGCCGAACAGCACGGTGAGGTCCGGGTGATAGCGGCAGATCATCGCCGGCGAGTCCTCCACCAGCACCCGATAGCGTTCCTCGCTCTGGCGCATGCGCTCGGCGGCCTCGGTGGCTTCGCTGACGTCCAGCCACAGGCCGACCACTTCCAGCGGCTGGCCGAGGTCGTCACGCAGCAGTCGGGCCTCATCGAGCATCCAGTGGTAACCACCAAGGTGGTCACGCAGGCGATAGCGGCAACGCACCAGGCCATCGCGCAGCAGGCTGCGGGTGCGCTCCAGCCACAGCGGCCGGTCATCGGGGTGCACCGCCAGGCCCGGCTGGCGGGCGAGTTCGCCGTCGGCCTCCCAGCCCAGCAACGGCGCCAGGCTGGCACTGTAGAAATCGCCGTGCAGCGCGCCCTCGGCATAGCGTTGCACGTAGATCACCGCGGGTGAGCGGGCAATCAGGTTCTCCAGCCGCGCCCGGGCCGCGCCGGCCTGCTGCTCCTGGGCCTTGAGGGCGCTGATATCGAGCAGGAAACCGCGCAGTTGGCCGCCCCGGCCTTGACCGGCCCAATGGAACCAGCGCGGCGCCACGAGCGGGTCACGGTCCAGCAGGCGCACGCCCAGGCTCAATGCCTGCCCGGCACGGGCCTGGTCCAGGGCCAGCTGCGCCGGCTCGCGGTCGGCCGGGTGCAGGCGGGCAAGCCACTGGTCCAGCCCGACCCGGCCGTCGAGACCCAAGGTCGCGGCCAGGGCCGGGTCCAGTTGCAGGTCGCCATGCGCCGGCCACTCCCACCAACCCGCGCCCAACTGCTGCTGCAAGTCGTCAAGGTGATGGGCCTGGTGCTGCAGTTGCTGGCGGCGATGACGTACCAGCAGCGGCTCGGTCAAGCTGCGCACCAGGGCCATGGCCATGTCGACCGCAGGCACCTGGTGCGCCCCGGCGCACAACATCCAGGCCTCAGCCTCCAGCCCTTGCCGATAGGGCACCAGGAACAGCGAGGCACCTCCGCACAGGGCGAGCAGTTCAGGGTCGTCGCGCACCTCGATCAGGGTCTGGGCCGGCCACTGGTCCAGCCTGTCCCGCAACCGACGGTCATCGGGCCAGGGCCAGGCATCGTCGCTACTGGCGAAGTGGCGCCAGCCGCCCGGTTCGCGCAGTACCAGGCGCAGCGCGGCCGCCTGCCAGTGCTCGGCGAGGCTGCGCAACTGCTCGCGCACCGTCTGCGCCAGGCGCTCGGCACCGCATTCGCGCAGGGCATGGCCGATCTCCCCGAGCAGCGGCCGCTGGCGATCCCAGCGCTGTTCGCGGAGCAGGTCGCCGATATCGAACAGTTGCAGCATCCAGCCCTGCTCGTGACGTTGCAGCCAGCCACGGGTATGCAGGGCGTGGCCCATGACCGTATGGAAATCCAGGTCCAGTGGCTGCCCCTGCCAGTCGGCGGGGTGGCCTTCGAGCACCAGCCAGCTGTGTCGCTCAAGGTAGTCGTGCACCCGCGCGCCAGCCTGGCCGGGCAATGCCAGCAGGCTGCGCAGCGGGCCGGCCAGGCGCAGCACCCGCGCCTGGTCGTCGAGCCACAGTTGCAGGCCCACGGCGGGTGTCGCCTCGGGCACCTGGGCGGGGGCCGGCGCGGCGAACCAGCGGTCGAACAAGCCACCACTCACAGTTGCAGGCTCGCCTGGGCCTGCAACCGCGCGGGCAGTTTGGGCACGTCACCGATCACGGGCAGCAACAGCGTCGGCAAGACGCGATTGAGGCGTTCGCGGGGATAGTCGATCACCACCGTCAGCACCTTGTCCGTGCCCACGGTAACCCGGGTATCGGTATTCACATTGAAGCCCAGTGCATTGGGCATCCACGCCAGTTGCTGGCCGATCACCTGGCGAGCCAGCCCCTGCACGTCCAGCTCGTAGGTCTGGCTGCTCGGGTCCACGGCCACGCAACGTCGCACCGCTTCGCTGCTGGCCTGGTTGAACGACTGCAGCATGAGCATTGGCAAGGCGTAGCTGACCAGGCCGTAGAACACCGCGAAAAACACCATGAATACCGCGACAAACTCGATGGCAGCCGCGCCTTTTTGTTGTCCCGCCGGGCCTGCTTTCATGTTCGCGTCTACCCTGACTGTGAGACCTGTCTGAAAGCATAGAACCGTTCAACGAATAGGGATGGCATTTTGCCAATGCAAAGCATTGTTCTCCTGCTGTGGCTTGCCTTGTGCACCGAACAAGATGTCCGTGAACGACAAATATCCAACGCCCTGACCCTGGGCGTCGCGGCGTGCGCCCTGGCCTGGCTGTTCGCCACCGGACGCAGCTGGATCGGCGCCGACGCCAGCGAGGCCGGCTGGGGCCTGGCCATCGTCATGCTGCTCACCCTGCCCGGCTACATGCTCGGCCGCTTCGGCGCCGGCGACGTGAAACTGATGGGCGCCCTGGCCCTGGCCACCAGCCCGCAGTACGTGCTCGGCACCTTCATCGGCGCCGGGGTCACCGTCCTGGCCTGGATGTTCGGCCGCCGGCGCCTGTGGACCCTGCTCAACCCCAAGGTGAAGAAGCGCCTGCAGGCGCTGGCCGAACAGGTCGGCGACAAGCAGCCCTTTGCCCCCTACGTGCTCGCTGGCTTCCTTCTGACAGCGGTATGGATCCAATAAGCGACCGAAGGGTCGGATTATGGAGTAGGACCGATGTACATAACGGCAAAGTGCGACTACTTTTCTAACTGCCAGAGCGTCTGGCCCGGGAGCAGGGCCGATACAACAGGGAGTTGATCGTGAACAAACCCGTCAGTGAGGTGAAAGTGCTGGTGGTCGACGACCAGCCAGTGATCGTCGAAGAGTTGTGCGAATTCCTCGAAAGCGAGGGCTACCGTTGTGTCCCCGCCCACTCCACCGGCCAGGGCATCGACTGCTTCAAGGCGGACGAGACCATCGGCCTGATCCTGTGCGACCTGCACATGCCCGAGCGCGATGGCATCGAACTGGTGCGCACGTTGAAGCAGATCGCCGGGCCGCAGCGCATGTTCGAGGCGATCATGTTGACCGGCCGCGCCGACAAGCAGGACGTGATCCGCGCCCTGCGCGAGGGCTTCGCCGACTACTACCAGAAACCCATGGACCTGGACGAGTTGCTCGAAGGCGTGCGGCGCCAGGAGACCGCGCTGCTGGAGCGGCGCCGCAACTTCCGCGAACTGGGCAGCCTCAACCAGCGTTTGCAGGAGCTGGCCGAGTCTATCGACGACCTCTACCAGGACCTGGAAAAAGCCCGGGGCCAGGGCGCCCATCGGCGCGCCAGCGATACCGAGGAAGGCGAGCCGGAGCTGCCGGCGGCGTTCGAGAAGCTGTCGCCGCGGCAACTGGAAGTCGCCCGGCTGGTGAGCAAGGGCAAGACCAACTACCAGATCGCCTGCGAATTGGGCATCACCGAGAACACGGTGAAGCTGTACGTGTCCCAGGTGCTGCGCCTGACCCACATGCACAACCGCACGCAACTGGCGCTGGCGCTGACCCCACGTTCTTCGCCGGTGCATCAACGCTTTACCACCCATTGATCTGCTGACGACCGCCAACTAGCGTTACTGGGGCTGCTGCGCACCCCATCGCCGGCAAGCCGGCTCCCACAGATTTGCGCAAACCTCAGACAGTGCGCGGCCCTTGTGGGAGCTGGCTTGCCAGCGATGGGGCGCAGAGCGGCCCTTATCGTTTTGCTGACTGTATCAAGCTGTGTGCTCTCAATTGTTCGACGAACTGATCTTGGTCCAGCGGTAGAAATCCGGGATCGGATACTTGTAGCTGTCCAGCCAGCGCTGCATGGCCTGGTCACGTTCCTTGTCGGTCTGCACCTGGCGCACGCTGGACGCCTGGCGGTTGCTCGCCTGCACCTGCAACAGGGCTTCGGTGGCGGTCTGCGGGCGCGGCTGGCGCGGCGGGTCCTCGGCCAGCGCCAACAGTGGCGTGGCCAGGCAGGCGAGGACGACCCAGGGCTTGAACATGTTCACCTCCGCTCAGTTGATGGCCGCGGCCGGGGATTCGGTGGCGGCCAGCGGGCCACGCCCGTTGGCAAGAATGCGCTGCGCCCGGGCCTGGGCCTCGGCGAACTGCTCGGGCTTCAGGTGCAGGCGATTGACCAGGTCCTCCGCCTGGCGCCAGTTGTCCTGCACCAGCGACAAGGTCACCAGGTTGATGGCCGGCAGCGGGTTGTCGTCCTTGAGCTCGATGGCGGTGAGAAATTCGAAACGCGCCTGTTGGTGATTGCCCAGGTTCATCTGCACCACACCCAGGTCGTTGCGCACCTTCTCGTCGGTGGGCGCCAGCCGCGCCGCCCGTTGCAGGTTGCGCAGGGCCTGGGCGTCGTCACCACGGGCCGAGGCCAGTTGCCCCAGGCCGTGCTCGCCTTCGGCGGCCAGGCAACCGCCGAGCAGGCTGCGGTAGAGCGGTTCGGCCTCGGCGCGCCCGAACAGGCGCAGCACCTTGGCCTTGCGCAGGCGCACCTGGTCGAGCTGATCGGGCAACTGCTCCAGGTGGGCCAGCCCGGCGTGCGGGCGGCCTTCGCTGATCATCTGGTCGGCCATGTCCAGGCTCAACTGCTGGTCGGCGTCGGGCTTGCCACAGGTGCCGCCGCCGAGCAGGCGCGCCAGGCCTTCGGGGGGCTGCCCGGCGCAGCCGCTGAGCAGTAGCAGGCTGATGAACGTCAGGATGGCTTTCATTGTGCGTCTCCCCTATCAATGCCCGAATGTTCGATGCTTATGAACCCAAGGCCCGCGCCAGGGCGGAAAACCCTGGCCCGGCCAGAACGATGAGCAGGGCCGGGAACAGGAACAGCATCATCACCGCCGACATCTTCGCCGACATCTTCGACACCCGCTCCTGCAGGCCGGTCAGGCGCCGGTCATCAAGCAGTTCCTTGAGCGCCAGCAACGACTTCATCGAGCCACTGCCCTGCACCAGCAGTTGCTGGAGGATGACGCAGGTGTCGATGAACTCGTCCACCGCCAGCAGGCGCGCGGTCTTTTCCAGCTCCGGGCCCAGGGCCAGGCCGGAATCGACCCGCTGCAACACCAGGCGCAACTCGTCGCTGATGTTCGGCACCAGGCTGCGGCCTTCCTGGGCCAGCACGCGCAGGGCCTGCTCCACCGCCAGCCCGGTTTCGAAGAGGATGCGCAGCAACGGAATCAGCAGGCTCACCTCCTCGGCGATGCGCCGCTGACGCCGGGCCGCCGCCACGACCAGCAGGCGCTTGGGCAACAGGTAGCCCGCGCCCAGCGCACAGAGTACCAGCACGCCCCAGTGCCCGCGGTTTTCCCCGGGCAGGCCATGGACCAACAGCAGCGCCACGCCCACCGCCAGCAACGGCAAGCCCAACTGCACGGCGGCGAACAGTGCGCGTTGCCGGCTGCGCCGCCAGCCCAGGCGGTCAAGCAGCGCCTGGGTCTCGCCGTCCAGCCGTTGCAGGCGCCGCCCCCAGGGGCTGCTGCCCAGCCACTGCAACCAGTCGCCCAGGCGCTCGTCACGGTCCAGCCGCCCCTGCAGGCGCCGCGCCACGCGCTGGCGAGCGCGCCACTGGCCGATGGCCTGCGCGGCCAGCAGGGCGAACGCGGCGAACAGGCACAGGGCGCTGAGCATCAAGGCCATGGTCACAGGCTCCTCATCATGCGCCACAGCACCAGACAGCCGACCGCCTGCATGACAAAGGCGAATAGCAGCATCATCTGGCCGCTGGCGTCGCGCCACATGGCCAGCAGGTAGGTGGGGTTAGCGAACAGGAAGTAGCCGACCATCACCAGCGGCAGCGCGCCGAGGATCCACGCGGTGATGCGGGTCTCGCCGGTCATGGCGCGCAGTTGCCGGTCGCCCTGCTCGTGTTCGCGGATCAGCTTGATCAGGTTCTCCATCAGTTCGCTGGCGTTGCCGCCGTGGCGCTGGTTGATGCGCAGCCCCAGGGCGAACATGCGCAGTTCGGCCTGACCGTAGAGTTCGGCGAACTCGCTGACGGCATCTTCCAGCGGCACACCGAGCTGCACGTTGCGCCGCACCCGCAGCATCGCCGAGCGCAACGGCTCGCGGGTGCTGTCGACGCCGCCGAGCACCGCCTCGTTGAGGGTGCGCCCGGCCTTGAGGCTTCGCACGCTGTAGTCGAGCAGGCCGGGCAACTGCTGGACGATCTGCTGCAGGCGCCGCCGGCAGCGCCAACTCAGGTACAGGTGGCCGAGCAGAGGCAGGCCGGCCAGCACCATCAGCGCCGTCACCCAGCCGGCCAGCACGCCGGCCAGTACGGTCAGCGCCAGCCAACCCAGCAACCAGGGCCGTGGGGAGAAATCGGCATGGACAAGCCCCGCCCGCTGCAACAGCGGGTCGAGCCAGTCACGCCGGGCCGTGCCGCTGCGCACGGCGCGGTAGGCCCGACCCATGCGGTCGAGGATGCGCTCTTCGCCGCGCTTGTACAGGCCCAGGCGCCACAGCAGCAAGGCCATGCCCAGGCACAGGGGCGACAGGGCCAGCAGCAGCGGCCCCATCACAGCACCCCTTCGTGGCGCAGCTTGCCGCCGGCGGGGTTCGGCGCCTCGCGCAGAAAGCCTTCGCCACTGCGCCGGTCCAGGCGGAACAAGGTGTTGGTGACATACACATCGTCACGCACCCCGACCACCTCCAGCACCTCGCTGACGCAGCGCCGGCCATCGGCCAGGCGGGTCAGCTGGATCACCACGTCCAGCGCGGCGCAGATCATCTGCCGCAGAGTCTTCTCGGCAATCTGCCGGCCGGTCAGGCCGACCAGGGTCTCCAGGCGCAGCAAGGCGTCCTGGGCGGTGTTGGCGTGCACCGTGCTCATCGAACCGTCATGGCCGGTGTTCATCGCGGTCATCACATCAAGCACCTCGGCGCCGCGGATCTCGCCGAGGATGATGCGGTCGGGGCGCATGCGCAGGGCATTGCGGATCAGCTCGCTGGCCTTGATCTCGCCGTGGCCCTCGGCATTCGGCGGGCGGGTTTCCAGGCGTACCACATGGGGGTGGTGCAGCTGCAGTTCGGCCACGTCCTCGATGGTCACCAGGCGCTCCTGGGGCGCGATCATCTGGCTGAGGATATTGAGCAGGGTGGTCTTGCCGGTGCCGGTGCCGCCACTGACCAGGATGTTGCAACGCCGGCCCACGGCGCGTTCGAGAAAGTCGTAGATGGGCTGGTCGATGGCCCGGGTGGCCAGCAGGTCGGCGCTCTTGAGCATGTCCTGGCGAAACTTGCGGATCGACAGGCACGGCCCGTCCAGGGCCACCGGCGGAATGATCGCGTTGACCCGGCTGCCGTCGGGCATGCGCGCATCGACCATTGGCGACGACTCGTCCAGGCGCCGCCCCAGGGGCGCGAGGATGCGCTGCATCACCCGCTCGACATGGTGCGCGTCGATGAAGCGCAGGTCGGTCTGCTGCAGCAGGCCAGAGCGCTCGACGAACACCCGGTACGGGCCGTTGACCAGGATCTCGGTCACGCTCGGGTCGCGCAGCAGCACCTCCAGCGGACCATAACCGGTGAGCTCGTCGACGATCTCCTCGGCCAGGCGCTCCATCTCGTAGCGCGACAGGGCCAGGCGCAGACGCGCCACATAGTCACCCACCTGCTCGAGGACGAACTGCGCCAGCACCGGCCGCGCGCCCTCCAGCAGGTTGCGGCCGCTGTCCTCGATGGCATCGATCACGTGCCGGTGCAAGGCGCGCTTGAGCGCCTGCGGGTCACTGGCCCCGTGTCGGGGCCCGCCAAAGGGTTCTTCGCTGATCATCGGTTGCCCCACAGCCGGCGCAGCCAGCTCTGGCCCGGCGGCGCCAGGTTTTCCGAGCGCCGCGCCAGGCGCTCGCCAAGCCCGCGCAGGGCCTGGGTAAGGCTTTCACGCGGGGCCAGTTCGAACAGGCTCAGGCCCTGGTTCTTGGCGTTCAGGCGCACTTCCGGGCTGTAGGGCATGACCTTGAGCAAGGGCAGCCCGTAGCGCTTGGCCAGGGCCTCGGCATCCGGCGCCACCTGGCGCAGGTAGCGGTCCACCAGCAGGCTGGCGTGCTCGAGCTTGATGCCACGGTCGCGCCACTGCTCGAGCACATCCAGGTTGCGCCGGCAGTCGAGGATGTTCTGGTCGGTGTAGACGATCAGCTTGTCGCAGTGGCTGACGAGGGTCCGCAGCGCCTCGCTGTCGGCCTGCCCGGTGAGGTTCACGACGATGTGCTGGAAGTGCTGGCGCAGGGCGCCGAGGAGCATGTGCAGCTCGGCGGCGCTGGACTGTTGCAGGGCCTCGTCGTTATCGGCATAGGCGAGGATGCGCAGGCCACCCTTGTCGCGGGTGAAGGCGCTGTCGATCAGGGTGGCGTCGAGCCGGCGCAGGTGGCGCAGGGCATCGCCGAAATGGAACGACGCCTCCAGGCCGAGCAAGGCCAGGCTGTCGCCACGGGGCAGGCCGAGGTCGAGCAGCAGGGTCTGCTGCCCGCTCTCCTGCACCACCCGCGCCAGGTGGGTGGTGAGCAGCGCGCCGTCGGCGCCGCGCTGGGCGCCGTAGAGCACGGTGAGGCCGCCCAGGCTGGGGTTGCTGGTGGCCGTCGGCAAGCGCTTGCCCAGGCGCCGCACCAGCCCCGCCACCTCGCTGGCGCGCGAGCCGTAGGCGACAAAGTCGCGGGCGCCGGCGCGCATGGCGTGCAGCACCAGCTGGTTGTCCATGCCGTCGCCGAGGGCGACGATGGCCAGCATCGGCTTGGCCTCCAGCAGGCCTTCGATCAACGCGCACTGGCCGATCAGCTGTTCGCGGTCCAGGCCGATGAACACCAGGTTGCTGAAGGTCATGTCGACCAGCGCCAGCAACTCGTCGAGGTTCGGACTGCTGGCGCCGATCACCTGCCCCAGCGGTGCCAACGCGCCCTGCAGCCAGTGCAGGTCTTCGTCGTTGCGGGTCAGGGCCAGGTAGGTCTGGTTCAGGCTTTCGCTCATTGGGACAACCCGCCACGGCCTTCGAAATTGCCGTTTTCCATGAAGAACAGGCGGCCCCAGCTGGGGTCGTAGGTGCGCAGCGCCTCGCCCGGCAGCTCCGGCAGGCGCGCATTGGCGGCCAACGGCTGGACCAGGTGCGGGGTGACGATCATCAGCAGCTCGGTCTCTTCGCGGTTGAGCGCCGACTGGCGGAAGAACGCGCCGATGATCGGCAGGTTGCCCAGGCCCGGCATCTTGTCCACGGCCGAGCGCACGTTGCTGCTGATCAGCCCGCTGATGATGAAGCTCTCGCCATCGGCCAGCGAAATGCTGGTGTCGGTGCGGCGCACGCTCAGGCCCGGCACCTGGGTACCGGCGATGACCACCGCGTTGTTGTAGTCGAGCTCGCTGACCTCGGGCGCCACCTTGAGGGTGATGCGGTTGCGGCTGACCACGGTCGGGGTCAGCGCCAGGCGCACGCCGAACTCCTTGTACTCGATGGACACGTTGTCGCTGCCGCTGCTGGGCACCGGGATGGGGATCTCGCCGCCGGCCAGGAAGCTCGCGGTCAGGCCGCTGAGCACGGTCAGGCTGGGGCGGGCCAGGGTGTAGGCGAAGCCGCTGTTCTCCAGAGCGTTGATCATCGCCAGGAAGCGGCTGCTGCCGCCGCCCCAGACGATGTTGAAGACGTCGTTGTCGAGCGGGATGCCGGGCCGCACATCGGCGTAGGTCACCGGGTTGGTGCCGGTGGCGACGCCCGGCACGTAGCCGGGGCGCACCACGGTGTTGGGCACGGTATTGGGCGAGCCGATCAGGCTGTTGTTCGAGCCCTTGAAGAACAACCTAGCGCCGGCCTCCTTGTACTTCAGGCGGCGCACTTCGACGAAGCGGATATCGGCCTGCACCTGCACGGGCAGGTCCTCCTGGGCCGTGGGCAGTTGCGCGGCCTCTGCCATGTCGGCGCTGGCCCGGCCCTTGACGAACAGCATGGCGCGGTGCGGCTGGGCGGCGCAGTCGGTCCACAGCATCAGGCTGGTGGTGCCCTGCCCCACCGCCGTGAGCAGCACGGCCCGCTCGCCGCTGGGCTGCACATCGGCCACCTTGGGCTCGCCGACCGCCGCCCGGGTGATGGCCACCGGCAGGCGCAGCTCCTGCTGCAGGCCCTGATCCATCTCGATGACCGAGGGCAGTTGGCCGAAGGCCGCGCAACCCGTCGCGGCCGCCTGCGCCGTCGGTGCGAGCAAGGCCAGGGCCAGCAGCGCCGGGGCCAGCCAGTTGCCTCGTGGAGTAACACGCAAAGAACTACGCATGGATCGCATCCTTGCCGGTTCAGGGAGTCTTGTTGTTGTCGCCGTTCTGCGCGCCGCGGATGATCTGCATGGTCGGCGCGCCAGCCGCCGCGGCCGCCGCCTGGCTGGCCAGGGGCACCTGGGACAGCTGGCTGAAGCGGTAGAGGTTGCGGTTGGCCGTTTCCAGCTGCGGGCTGGCATCCTGGCCGGACCAATACCCGGCCAGCAGCGGCTCGTCGGCACTGCGCACCGCCAGGCGCAGGGTCCCGGCCTGGGCCGCCAGCATCAGCCGGCTGGCCAGGGCCTCGGGCACAGCCAGGCCCACGGTGCGCACAGGGTTGCTGGCAATGGACTGCTGGTCGCGGCGGGCCTTCTGCTCTTCGGCGCTCTGGGCCGGACGCCCATCGTTGGCCAGGCCCGTCTGCTGGTCGACGCTCAGCACGCGCAAGGCCGGCAGCACGACCTGGGCGGAGGATTGCGGGTTGTTGTTTTCTTCACGCAGGAACAGCAGCACGTCGACATAATCGCCTGGGCGCAGTTGCCCGGCGGCACCTATCACATCGTCGATGGCCACCGCGACCGCCCGTTCGTGGGGGCGAATCATCCGCGCCAGGGGGCCGCCAGCCTGGAAACTCGACTCGTCGAGCCAACTGCCCGCAGCAAGTGGGCGGGCACTGCTGCGCCCGAGCACCTGGTCCAGTTGCTGGAAAGCACCGGCCGGCACCACCTGCAGACGTTCGAGGAGCACATCCTCCTCGCTCACGGGGGTGTTGGCCGCGACCGCCCTGCGCAGGACCACGATGGGCGAGCGTGGGGGTTCCGGGGGCGCGGCGGGTACGACAGCGGCCGGGATGGCGGCCTCGCCGGGTGGGGTGAGAGGTGCCGGCGCAGGCTCGGGCGGACGGCTAAGGCGCAGACCCCAGTACCCCGCGAGCAAGGCCGCGAGCAGGAACAGGCCGGCGAGGATCATGGTCAGGCGACTGCTCATCTGCGCTCTCCCTTACGCCCGGGACCAATGATGGCAAAAAGTAACTATTTCGCTATTGGACGGTAGCTGAGGCGCAATCTTTCGCCATTACCTGTACTGGTTTTTTCGAGCCACGAAATTGACGCACCGACAAAACAAAAACTTAGCGCCGCCAATTCCAATCAATACTTTTGGATTAATGCTTTTTTACATTTGCAGGCCGCCACGGCTTGGCGATGCTCTGATGGCAAAGGGGTATCACTTATCAAGCCCCTCCGACCGGCGCCCATCGAGCGCAAGGAGACGTGCCATGCTGCTGCAACAGATCCTCCTCCACGTGAAGACCTTCCTCCAGCGCAAGGACGGCGCCTCCGGTATCGAATACGCGGTCATCGCGGCCATGGTCGCCGTGGTACTGGCCGGCTTCGTCACCCCCATCTCCACCGAAGTGTCGGAGATCATGACCAAGATCCAGACCGCGATCACCCAGTGACCGCACCGCGCCAGCGAGACGTGTAGTCCAACCGCCCGGAGCCAAGCATGCCGACCTCTTCCTTGCGTCAACAGATCCTGCTGGTGGACGACGAGGAGGAGGCCTTGCTGGAGCTGGCCGAGCTGCTGGAAAACGAAGGTTTCTGTTGTCACACCGCCACTTCGGTCAGGTCCGCCCTGCAACAGCTGACCCGCCACCCCGATGTCGCCCTGGTGATCACCGACCTGCGCATGCCCGAGGAAAGTGGCCTGGGCCTGGTCCAGCGCCTGCGCGAACATACCGCGCGCCAGCATTTGCCGGTGATCGTCATGTCCGGGCATGCCGACATGGACGATGTCAGCGACCTGCTGCGGCTGCAGGTACTCGACCTGTTCCGCAAGCCGATCTATCACGCCCGCCTGCTCGAGACGCTGGAGAATCTGTTTCCCAAGCCGTTGATGCAGGCGGTGAAATAACGCCGGACTTGGCACCGTACAACGCCCTTACAGAAGGCACCGCTGACGCGGCGCATCGCCGGCAAGCCGGCTCCCACAAGGAAAGCGCTCGACCTGAGACGGTGCGCGGTCAGTGTGGGAGCCGGCTTGCCGGCGATGGGGGGCCACAGCTCCCCCTTACAATTGATAACTGAAACTCAGGTTCAGCCGTGGCCGCCGGTTGAAGCTGTCCAGCGCCATGTCCGACATCGGCTTGGCCACCTCCACCGCGATGTTGTAGTAGCGCATATCGCCAAAGCGCAGCCCCAGCGCCGCCGACGACATCTTCGAGTCGCGCACGTCCAGCGCGTTGAACCAGGCCCGCGCGGTGTCGAGCGCCACGTAGGGCTGCACGACCTTGAGCCAGCCAGTGTCGCGCCGGAAACTGTAGTTGAGCTCGTAGGCCAGCCCCCATCCCTTGTCACCGGAGCCCTGGTCGCTGGGGTAGCCGCGCCCGAAGTTCTGCCCGCCGAACACTGCCCGCTCGCTGTCGGGCAGGCTGTCGTTGCTCCAGTAGGCCGCTGCCGATGCCACGCCCTGCCAGTTGTCGCTGAAGTTGTCGCTCTGCACGCCCGAGACCCGCAGGCGCAGGAAGTCCAGGTCGTAGTCGGCATTGGTGTTGGCGCCAAGGCGATCCAACCCCTGGTAGACACCGGCACTGATAATCCGCAGGCGGCGCGCCTCGGCCTTGCGCCAGTCGCCTTCGAAGGACAGCGCGCGGATGTCGGTCTCGCTGTCCAGGCGCAGGGGGAAGCCCACCACCTGGTAATCGATGCGGTCGTTGACCACGTAGAAGCGCCCGACCACCTCCAGCCATTCACTGGGCGAGGCGATCAGCGATTGGCTGATGCCCACCGAGTAGCGTTCGTTCTCGCGGTGCTGGGTCAGGTCGATGCCGTTGTCCAGACGGATGCGCGCCTTGGGGTCGCTGCGATAGCGCGAAGCCGACAACAGCAGCTTCGAGCCTTCGGCATCGAGGAACTGGCTGTAGTCGAGGCGGTAGTAATGCTCCTTGTCCTCGCCGGGCGGTACCAGCACGCTGGCGCTCAATTGTTCGGCGAAGCGGGTCTGCGCGTTGCTGCTGGCGCCCAGCAGCGCCTGCAGGTCGTCGCGGCTGCCGTCGTTGAGGCTCAGGGTGGTGGTGATGGGTTTGCGCGAGACCTGGGCGAGCAGGCGGGTCGCGCCGTCGGTGGTCGCCGGGGGCGGCACCTGGGCCTGGAACGTCACCCCGGGGATGCGCCCGGCCAGGCTGGTATAACGCTCGAAGCTTTCGCGGGTCAGCGGACGCTCGGCTTTGAGCCGGTCCAGCAGTTGCTCCAGATAGGCCCGCGCCGCGCCGATATCACCCTCGATCTGATAGTCGTGGATGTAGCCTTCCACCAGCACCACGCGCACCCGGCCATCGGCGAAGTCCTGGGGTGGCAGGTAGGCGTATGACAGCAGGTAGCCGTCCTGCTGGTAGCGTTGGGTGAGGCGGCGGGTGGTCTCGATCAGCTCGGCGAGCGTGACCTCGCGCCCGATCACCGGCTGGAAATGCTCGCGCAGATCGCTCAGGGGGTAAACAGTGCCGCCTTCGAAACGCACCTTGCGCACCGCCACCCGGGTATTCATCAGCAACGGTGGTTGCCGCGAAGTGTCCACGCTGGGCACACGCAAGCCGGGCTGGTCGGGACGGTAGGCATCCACCGGCAGGTTGGGCGTGGGCAGGCGACGTTCGGTCTCGTTGCTGTTGAGGAAACTCGGCAGGGGTTCGCCCCGGGCCAGGCAGGCTGCGGACAGCCCCAGCATCGTCAGCAGCAATCGGCGCATTCGGACACTCCATGATCCACGGATGGCTGGATGACCGACCGGCGAACGGCGCGCCGGTCGGTCTCACTCACCTTGAGCGTAGCCCGTGGCATCAGCGCTGCCCGCCTGCCAGAGCCCCTGACACACCACTCAGCGCGCCACCAAGACCACTGACCGGTGTGCCGCCGCCATTGACCAAGGTGCCCGCCTGGCCGAGCGTGGCCCCGACTGCGGTCACTGTCGCACCGACCTGGCTGACGACGGGGCTGCCTGTGGCACCGGCCAGTTGCGTACCGGCAGAACCCACCGCGCCGCCGACCTGGTTCAGCAACCCCGCCACGGGTGCGCCGACGCCGGTACTGGCGCCGACTTGCTGAGTCACGCTGGATACACCGGCGACCACCGGGTTGAGGCCGCTGCCCACCTGTTGGGTCAGCGCCGCGACCGGCGCCCCGGCAGCACTGTTGGCCAAGCCGTTGCCACCGAGCACCGTGCCCAGGCTGGCGACGGTATTGCCCGCCTGCACCGAAGTGCCGCCGATACCGCTCACGGTCGGGCTGGCGGTGCTTGCCGTCAGCCCACTGCCGGCACCGGCCACCACGCCGCCGACGGTTTCCAGCAGGCCGCTGCGTGGGCCGCCGGTAACAGGGGCCAGCCCGCTCGCCGTGCTGACCGCGGTGCCGGTATTGGCCACCGCCTGCCCGAGCGTGCTGCTCAACGGGTTGCCGTTACCCGCCAGTTGCTGGCCGGCCTGGTTCAGGGCACCACCAGTCTGGTTCAGCGCCTGGTTCAGCGGACCGGCGAGCCCGGTCTGCCGCGTGGCATTGGCCGCCGTGTTTTCCACCAGCGAGACCACCGGCACCAAGGCATCGCTCACGCCTTGGGTCGCCCCGGCGAGCGGGCCGCTGGTGCCGACCGGCGACAGGGTGTCACCGAGCATGGTCACAGCCTGGCCGACCCGGTCGACGCCTTGACCGGCCCCGGCAACCAGTTGGTTGACCACCGGCACCTGCTCGACCGGCCCGCTGCTGGCCAGCCC
Organism: Pseudomonas sp. WC1; assembly: GCF_050586565.1. Taxonomy (NCBI): domain Bacteria; kingdom Pseudomonadati; phylum Pseudomonadota; class Gammaproteobacteria; order Pseudomonadales; family Pseudomonadaceae; genus Pseudomonas; species Pseudomonas sp. WC1. The sequence goes on along the minus strand of NZ_JBOBDQ010000029.1, from coordinate 25,760 downwards.
GGCCACGCCCTGGCCAAGGCCGGAGACACCGCCGCCCAGGTCGGCGGTGGCCGCACCGACCACGCCCACCGTGGTGCCCACGGCATTGTTGCCGGTACCCAGTTGCCCCAGGCCCTCGCTCAAGCCGCCTCCGACGCTGTTCACGGCGTTGCCGGCGGAAGACACCAGCGTCCCCACGCCACCGGTCAGCGAGGTACTGCCGGCAACGGGCAGCGAACCGATCACCTGGCCGAGATTGCTCACGCCGTCACCGACCCCGGAGACGGTGTTGCCCAACTGGTCGACCACCTGGCCGGTGACCAGCGCAGTGGGTGTGGTACCACCGCCCGTGCCACCATCACCGCCACCAGGGGTGCTGCCGCCGCCAGTGCCACCGCCGCCACCGGTACCGGCGCTGCCATCACCCGGGGTCGTGGTGCCACCGCTACCGCCTCCACCACTGCCGCCCGTACCATCGCCCCCGCCGCCACCGGCTCCGGCCCCCGCGCCGCCATCGGACGACGAACCATCGACCTCGCTGTGATGCCCGCCGCCGCCGCTGCTGCAACCGGCAAGGCCCAGACTCACGGCCATCGTCAGCGCCGTTGCCGCCTTGATCCACGCTTGAGTGTTCATGGAAGGACTCCCGCTGCTGCTGATTGTTTTGCTCACAACAGCAGTGAAAGCGCACGGCGCCGAATCGGGTAGCTCACAACTTGGTGTTAGTACCTGTGGCAGGGGCAATGAGGGCGGGAAAACAACCAGAATTTCAGTGGTTTGACGACGCGCGCAGCGATGCGACACGAAAGGACTAGTCGTAACTCATTAGTACAAGCGGCAAGCCCGGCCAGTGTTGCCGGGCTTGCCGACCGGGGCGTCAGAAGTCGAAGAACACCGTCTCCCCCTCGCCCTGGATACGGATGTCGAAGCGATACGCCGTCTTGCCGTCCACTTCACAGCGCCGGGCGATCAAGGTCTCGCGCCGCTGCGGCTGCTCGATCAGGTTCAGCACCGGACAGCTGGCGTTCGCCTCGGCTTCGTCATCGAAGTACAGCCGGGTATGCAGGTGGATGTTGATGCCCCGGGCAAACAGGCTGATGTTGATGTGCGGGGCCATCGGCACGCCTGCGGCGTTGTTCACCACCCCCGGCTTGACCGTGTGCAGGGTCCATTCGCCGGCATCGAAGGTGGTGGCGGTGCGCCCGAAGCTGTTGAAGGCGTTCTCGAGGTGGTACTCGTCCTGGTAGCGCCCCTCGGCGTCGGCCTGCCACACCTCCAGGAACGAGTCGCGCACCAGGTGGCCATTGCCGTCGTACACCTGGCCGATCAGCAGGATATGCTCGCCCGGGGCATCGGGCCGGGCCAGGCAGTTCCAGATTTCCTGGTCACGGGTCGGGTTGCCGGCCGCCTCCAGGGCAAGGCCGATGTGCACATAGGGGCCGGCAGTCTGCGAAGGGGTTTCCGGCAGCAGTTCGATAGGCATGACGGGCCTCCTCAGCGGTTTTCGAAGTGGGTCTGGCGCTGGCCGCGCAGGACGATGTCAAAGCGGTAGGCCAGGCAATCCATAGGGTTGGCATGGCTCATGTCGAGCCTGGCGATCAGCCGTTCGACGGCGTCCGGGTTGGCGATCGACTTGACGATCGGGCACAGCGGGATCAGCGGGTCGCCCTCGAAGTACAACTGGGTGATCAGCTTGGTGGCGATCGACGGGCCGCTGATGGAGAAATGGATATGCGCCGGGCGCCAGTCGTTGGGGCCGTTGCGCCAGGGGTACGGGCCGGGCTTGATGGTGCGGAAACTGTAGTAGCCGTCGCGGTCGGTCAGGCAGCGGCCGACACCGCCGAAGTTCGGGTCCAGCGGTGCCAGGTAGCGGTCGTTCTTGTGCCGGTAACGGCCACCGGCATTGGCCTGCCACATTTCCACCAGGGTGTTGGGCACCGGCTTGCCGTACTGGTCGACCACCCGCCCGGCAACGATGATGCGCTCGCCGATGGGCAGGCCACCCTGGTTGAAGTTGAGCAGCAGGTCATGGTCGTGCTCGCCGAAGCGCAGGTGGGAAAAGTCCGGGCCGGTGCTTTCGCTGATCGACTGCGGGATGCTGACCAGCGCCTGGCGCGGGGAGCGCGCCACCGAGGTCTTGTAGTCGGGGGTGAAGGCCTTGGGGTGCCAGTTGCGATCACGGATCACGAAGCGGCTGGTGTCCTGGGCGGGCATGCCGGTTTCCTCTCTTGGAATTATCGAACGCCTGGGCGTGGCAGGCGGACTTGCAGTTTCCGGCAGGTGCGAAGGGATGAATATTGAATTCAGCGGTCCCAGGCATAACCATTTGGTTATGCATAAGCGACGGGGGATACACCTCGGTCAGCGCTGAACTAATCTTGAACTTCATGTTTCAGCAACCGGAGAGCTCTACATGGAATGGCGAAAAGGCCGACGCAGCGACAACGTGGTCGATGCCCGCGGCGCAGGGGGTGGCGGCGGCATGCGTTTCGGCGGCGGCAAGGGCCTTGGGCTCGGCGCCATCCTGCTGATCGTGGGCATTGGCTGGCTCACCGGGCAAGACCCGCTGCAGATCCTCGGCCAGCTGGCCGGGCAGATGGAACAGCAACAGACCGCCCCGGCCAACGTCGACGGCAAGGCACCGCCGGCCAACGACGAGCAGGCCGAGTTCGTCGCCTCGGTCCTCGGCGACACCGAGGACACCTGGAAGGCGCTGTTCGCCCAGGCCGGCAAACAGTACCGCGACCCCAAGCTGGTGCTGTTCAGCGGCCAGGTCAACTCCGCCTGCGGCTTCGCCTCCTCGGCGGTCGGGCCGTTCTATTGCCCCGGCGACCAGCGCGTGTACCTGGACATGACCTTCTTCCGCGAAATGGAAACCCGCTTCAAAGCCGCCGGCGACTTCGCCCAGGCCTATGTCATCGCCCACGAGATCGGCCACCACGTGCAAACCCTGCTCGGCGTCTCGGCCAAGGTCGACGCCGCACGGCGCAATGGCCAGCGCATGGAAGGCGACAATGGCCTGCTGGTGCGCCAGGAGCTGCAGGCCGACTGCCTGGCCGGGGTCTGGGCCTACCAGGCGCAGAAACGCCTGAACTGGCTGGAGCCGGGAGACGTCGAGGAGGCATTGAATGCCGCCAACGCCATCGGTGACGATCGGCTGCAACAGCAGGGCCAGGGCCGCGTGGTGCCCGACTCGTTCACCCATGGCACCTCGCAGCAGCGCGTGCGCTGGTTCAAGGCCGGGTTTTCCAGCGGCGACCTGAACCAGTGCGACACGTTCAGCGCGCGTAGCCTCTGAAATCGCCATCGGCGGCGAGCCGGCTCCTGCCGTGGAGCCGGCTCACCCGCGAATGACAACGTCAAAAACATAAACGTATTCAACAAGTTACAAATTTGCTGAAAAAGCGTTTCAGCTTCTCCCCTCTTTGCCGATAAGTCCTACACAAATCTGCGGGCTATCTGACAACAACAACGCCCAGCTTTTGAGATCAAGTGAGCGAAATCATTCTCTGGGAGAGCGTGCATGAACAGTTGGTTCGCCAATATCAGCGTCAACCTCAAACTCGGCCTGGGCTTCGGCCTGGTCCTGGTCCTGACCGGCCTGCTGGCCCTGACCGGCTGGAACAGCCTGGGCAGCCTTATCGACCGCAGCAACTGGATGAGCGACATCACCCAGCTCAACAGTGACCTGACCAACCTGCGCGTGGCCCGTCTGCAGTGGATGCTGACCAACGGCGACGACGCCTCGGCGGCCAACGTCCAGGCCAAGCTCGACGCCTTCGGCAGCCAGCAGCAGCACCTGGTCAACACCTTCAAGAGCCCCGAAAACCTCAAGCTGCTGCGCGAGCAGGGCCAGAGCATCAGCGAATACCGGGTTTCGCTGGAAAAGATGCGCCAGGGCTACAAGACCACCCTCGCCGCCCGTGAGTCGATGAACCAGGCCGCGGCCCGCGCCAATGACGCCATCGAGGCAATCAGCAGCACCGTGCTGTCCAGCAGCGAAAGCGACGCCAGCCGCCTGGCCCAGTACCTGCTGATCAGCAAGGCCAAGCAGCAGCTGGTGCAAGTGCGCCTGGACGTGCGCAGCTACATCGCCGACCTGACCAGCGAAGCCGAGCAGGCCGCCCTGCGCCAGCTGGAAAACGCCCTCAACGAAATCGACAGCCTCAAGCGCCAGCTGCCGGCCGAAGCCTCACGCATCCAGCAATTCGAAAGCGCCGTGCTCGCCTACCGCGACGCCGTGCGTCAGTTCCGCGACGCCACTGCCGCCATTGGCGTGGCCCGTGCTGAAATGACCGTGCAGGGCGCCGACATCGTCAAGCGCAGCGACGAGCTGTACAAGATCCAGATCGAGCGCCGTGACGCCGAAAGCGTCCAGGCCCGCAGCCTGCAGACTTCCGCCACCCTGCTGGCGCTGCTGGTCGGCGTGCTCGCCGCGTTCATCATCACCCGCCAGATCACCCGCCCGCTGCGCGAGACCATGGACGTGGTCAACCGCATCGCCAGCGGCGACCTCACCCAGCAACTGCGCGTCACCCGCCGCGACGAACTGGGTGCCCTGCAGCAAGGCATCGCACGCATGGGCACCACCCTGCGTGACCTGATCACCGGCATCCGCGACGGCGTGACCCAGATCGCCAGCGCCGCCGAGGAGCTGTCGGCGGTGACCGAGCAGACCAGCGCCGGCGCCAACAGCCAGAAGGTCGAGACCGACCAGGTGGCCACCGCCATGCACGAAATGGCCGCCACCGTGCAGGAAGTCGCGCGCAACGCCGAACAAGCCTCCCATGCCGCGACCAACGCCGACGACGAAGCCCGTGTTGGCGACAAGGTAGTGGGTGAAGCGATCAGCCAGATCGAGCGCCTGGCCCACGAAGTGCACCGTTCCACCGAGGCCATGACCCTGCTGCAGCAGGAAAGCCAGAAGATCGGCAGCGTCATGGACGTGATCAAGTCGGTCGCCGAGCAGACCAACCTGCTGGCGCTCAACGCCGCCATCGAGGCGGCCCGTGCCGGCGAGGCCGGGCGTGGTTTCGCCGTGGTCGCCGACGAGGTGCGTGGCCTGGCCCAGCGCACCCAGCAGTCCACCGAGGAAATCGAAGGCCTGATCGCCAGCCTGCAGCACGGCACCCAGCAGGTCGCCGAGGTGATGAACGGCAGCCGCAACCTGACCGACAGCAGTGTCGAGCTGGCACGCAAGGCCGGTGGTTCGCTGGAGAGCATCACCCGTACGGTGTCGAACATCCAGTCGATGAACCAGCAGATCGCCGCCGCCGCCGAGCAGCAGAGCGCCGTGGCCGAAGAGATCAGCCGCAGCATCCTCAACGTGCGCGACGTGTCGGAACAGACCGCCGCGGCCAGCGACGAGACCGCCGCCTCCAGCGTCGAGCTGGCGCGCCTGGGTGGCCACCTGCAGACCCTGGTCAGCCAGTTCCGCGTCTGACATAGGTAACAACGGGGCCGCTGCGCGGCCCATCGCCGCGGTTCGTCGCCACGACAAGCCGGCTCCCACACCGACCGCGCTGCCTTCAAGTCAAGCGCTATCCCTGTGGAAGCCGGCTTGCCGGCGATGGGCTGCACAGCAGCCCCGACTGCTGTTACTTGACGATCATCCCCACACCACGCCCACGCGGATCAGACGCCGTCTCCAGCTTCTCGCCGGTCACCCGGATCGCCTGGATGTCGCCCATCTCCCAGCCCTGGTCCTCCAGCACGTAGCCCATCTTCCTCAGGTCATCAGCCACCTGCCCCTTGAGCGGCGCATAGCTGTCGAAGTAGATGGTGTCCTTGGGCAGCAACTGGTGATGCACGCGCTGCGCCGCCACGGCCTTCTCCAGCGGCATGCCGAAGTCGTACAGGTTGTTCATCACCTGGAAGATCGAGGTGAAGATCCGCGAACCGCCCGGGGTGCCCAGCACCAGCACCACCTTGCCGTCACGCGCCACCAGGCTCGGGCTCATCGACGAGAGCATGCGCTTGCCCGGCGCGATGGCATTGGCGTCGCCGCCGACCACGCCAAAGGCGTTGGCCGCGCCCGGCTTGGCGCTGAAGTCGTCCATCTCGTCGTTGAGCAGGAAGCCTGCGCCCTTGACCACCACGCCGCTGCCGTAGTCGAGGTTGAGGGTGTAGGTGTTGCTCACCGCGTTGCCTTGTTTGTCGACGATGGAGAAGTGCGTGGTCTGGTGCGGCTCCAGCCCCGGCTTGACCTGGTCGGTTGCGGAAATCGCGTTCGGGTTGACCTGGGCGGCACGCTTGGCCAGGTAATCCTTGGCCACCAGCTGGTCGACCGGGACCTTGGTGAAGGCCGGATCGCCGAGATAGTCGGCGCGGTCGGCGAACACGCGCTTCTCGATCTCGGCCAGCAGGTGGATGTACTTGGCCGAGTTGTGCTCGACGCCCTTGAAGTCCGCCGCGCGGTCTTCCTTGATGCCCAGCAGCTGGGCCAGGGCGACGCCGCCGGAGCTTGGCGGCGGCGCGGTGTAGACCACGTTGCCGCGCCAGCTGATGGCGATCGGGTCACGCCACACGGCCTTGTAGTCCTTGAGGTCGTCCTTGCTGATCAAGCCCTTGTCGGCCTGCATCTGCGCCACCAGCAAGTCGGCGGTCTTGCCCTGGTAGAACTCGCTGACGCCCTTGTCGGCAATGCGCTCGAGGGTCTGCGCCAGCTCTGGCTGCTTGAACAGCTCGCCGACCTTCATGCTGCCGAAATAGTCGTTGAAATTGGTCGCGGTCTTGAACAGGCCCTGGGCGTCGTCACGGTACTGGTATTGCTTCTGGGCAATCTTGAAACCGTTCTTCGCATAGCCGATGGCCGGGGTCAGCAGCTCGCTCCACTCGAGCTTGCCGAACTTCTGGTGCGCCTCCCACAACCCCATCACCGTGCCCGGCACACCGGCGGCGCGCACGCCGACCAGGCTGAGGTTCTCGATCACCTCGCCCTTGTCGTCCAGGTACATGGTCTTGGTCGCGGCCTTGGGCGCCACTTCGCGGTAGTCGAGGAAGTAAGGCTTGCCGTCGACGAACAGGGTCATGAAGCCACCGCCGCCGATGTTGCCGGCCTCGGGGTAGGTCACGGCCAGGGTGAAGGCGGTGGCGACGGCGGCGTCCACCGCGTTGCCGCCCTTCTTGAGGATGTCGGCGGCCACCTGTGCGCCATATTGATCAGGCGCGGCCACCGCGCCGCCTTCCAGCGTCACGGCGAAGGCAGAGGAGCAGCTCAGGATCGCGGCCCCGAGGGCCAGGGGCTGGAACATGACAATACGCATGCGCACTTCCTTGGTGTTGTTTTTGTTGATCAGTCATTAAGGCCGAAGCCCTGTAACTAAGCAAACACCCCGGTCGTTTCGCGCCGCCAACGGGCAGACCCTGTCGCGTTCAGGCAACTCAGCAGGCGTAGACGGCCAGCTTTTTCTGGATGAAATCGAGAAAGCACTGGATGCGCAGGGCCAGCTGGGTGTTGCGGTAGTAGACCGCATGGATCGGCTGGCGATAGCCATTGTTGTGCTCGGCCAGGATCACGTTCAGGCGGCCGGCGCGGATGTCCTCGTGGGTCATGAAGTGCGACAGGCTGACGATGCCCTCGCCGGCAATGGCCAGCTGGCGCAGGGTTTCGCCGCTCGAGGCGACCAGCTGCGGGCGGATTGCCCAGCGGTCGCCCTGGGCATGGCGCAGTGGCCATTGGTTGAGCGATTCGAGGGAACTGAAGCCAAGCAGGCAATGGGCCTCGAGGTCCTCGACCCGCTGCGGCGTGCCGTGCCGGGCCAGGTAGTCGGGGCTGGCAAGCACCTGCACCGGGCTGCAGCCGAGCGAACGGGCGTGCAGGCTGGAGTCGGCCAGTTCGCCGATGCGGATGGCCACGTCGGTGCTTTGCTCCAGCAGGTCGATGATCAGGTCGTCGGTGTTCAATTCCAGCTCGATGCCGGGGTACTGCTGGCGGAACTCGCCGATCCACGGCAGGATCGCGTGCAGCATGAACGGCGCGGCGGCGTTGATGCGCAGGCGCCCGGTCGGGGTCTGGCGGTTCAGCGACAGGCGCTCTTCCATGTCGTCCATCTGCTCGAGGATCGCCCGGGCGCGCTCCAGGAAGAAACGCCCTTCCTCGGTCAGGTCCATGCGCCGCGTGGTGCGGTTGACCAGCGTGGTGCCGAGTTTGCCCTCCAGGCGCGACAGGGTGCGGCTGACAGCGGAGGGCGTCTGGCCGATCTGCTCCGCGGCGGCGGAGATCGAGCCGCTGTCGATGACGGCGACGAATACCTGGAGTTCTTCGGATCGGGTTTTCACGCGGATGGCCTTGGCAGGTGGATGCCGTGATTCATAGCGGTTGGGCAGCAACCGCGCAAGGGGCCGCTACGCGCCCCTTTCGCCGGCAAGCCGGCTCCCACACCGTGCGCTTCAGCCTTGAGCCATGCGCCATCTTGTGGGAGCCGGCTTGCCGGCGAGAGGCCCGTGCAGGAACAACAAGACAGTTGGAGCCGCGCTGTCATTGAGCCTTGCCAAACACCTGGTCCAGATGCTGCTCATAAGCCGCCAGCGCCGCCGGCACATCCGGCCGCTTCATCACATCGACGGCCAGGTAGGTCGGCAGGCCCGTCATGCCGAGGAACTGGTTGGCCTTGTGGAACGGGAAGTACACCGCGTCCACGCCCTTGCCCTCGAAGAAATCGCTGGGGTCATCGAACGCCTGCTGCGGCGCGTTCCAGGTCAGCGACAGCATGTATTGCTTGCCCTGCACCAGGCCACCGCTGCCGTACTTCTGCGAGGCGTCGGAGCGGGTACGGCCATCATTGGCGTACAGGCTGCCGTGGCCGGCGGTGAACACATCGTCGATGTACTTCTTCACGGTCCATGGCGCGCCCATCCACCAACCCGGCATCTGGTAGATCACCACGTCCGCCCAGAGGAATTTCTCCACCTCGGCCTGGACGTCGTAACCGCCGTCGATGAAGGTTTCCCGCACATCGAAACCGGCGCGGTCCAGATGGGCCAGTGCGGCATCGTGCAGGGTCTGGTTGAGACGGCCATCGGAGTGGGCGAAGCGTTTGCCGCCATTGAGCAGGAGAATCTTTTTCATGGGAGGGTCAGCCCTGTAAGTGAAGTTGCCGGCAGGTTAGGCAACCGGGCACCCGGGAAACAGCCAGGGCTGGGCAAAATTCTTTTGCCTGCAAATCACGAATGGTAAACATATTGTTGATTTAGAATTTGCTCACTCCCCTTACAGAGCGCTTCCCCATGACCGAGCAATACGCCTTCATCCTCAAAGCCAAGACCCGCCCGGAGCAGGCCGAGGCCTTCGAACAGCTGTTCCGTCCTTACGTAGAGCCGAGCCGCCAGGAGCCGGGTTGCATCGAGTACCACATGCTGCGCGACAAGGCAGACCCGACCCTGTTCGTGTTTTTCGAGGTCTGGGCAAACAAGGACGCGCTGGACGTGCATTCGGCACTGCCGCATATGCGTGCATTCTTCGATAAACGCATGGATTACCTGGAGCGCGATTTCGACATCCAGATGATCGACATGCTCAGCGCTTCGTCCGCTAGCCGTTGACCAGCAGGTGCCCGCCCAGCAGCACAAGGCCGATGAAGAAGCAGCGTTTGAACAGCGCTGCGCTGATCCGCCCGCGCAGCCACTGACCAGCGAACATGCCCAGTAACGCCGGGGCCAGCACCAGCAGTGAAGCCCCCAGCGCCTGGCCACCCAGGGCGTCCTGTCCGGCCAGGCCGACCGCCAGGGCCAGGGTCGAGACGGTGAATGACAGGCCCAGCGCCTGGACCAGTTCGTCGCGGCTCAGGCCCAGGCCCTGCAGGTACGGTACCGCGGGCATGACGAATACGCCGGTGGCGGCCGTCACCACGCCGGTGAGTAACCCGCAGAGCGGCCCCAGCCAGGGCTCCCTGACCGGGGCCACGCGCAGCCCTGGGCCGACCAGCCCATAGAGGGCATAGACCAGCAACGCGGCGCCCAGGCCATGGGCCGCCCACGGACCGCTGTCGATCCCCAGCCAGGCGCTGCCCAGCAAGGTGCCGATAAAGATCATCGCCAGCATCCCGCCCAGGCGGCGCAGCAGCGCGAACAGATGGCCGCCGGCCGCCAGCTGCCAGAGGTTGGTCAAGGTCGATGGCACGATCAGCAGCGCCGCTGCCTGTGCCGGGGGCATAGCCAGGCCAAGCAAGCCCATGGCGACGGTCGGCAACCCGAGGCCGATGACACCCTTGACCGCGCCGGCCAGGAAGAAGGTCAGGATCACCAGCAATGACAGCGCCGGACCGATGTTCTGATAAAACGCCAGGAAGGTATTCATGACCGCCATCCTGCCGTGCGGCCAGCACGCTGAAAATCTGCCATATACTCAGGCAGACTCTTGTCAGGACAGAGGCAGATGCATTTCGACCTGATCGACCTCAAGCTGTTCCAGCACACCCTCGAAAGCGGCAACATCACCGCTGGCGCCCGGCGCAGCCACCTCTCGCTGCCGGCCGCCAGTGCGCGCATTCGCGCCATGGAAGCCTCGCTGGGCATACCCTTGCTCGAACGCAACCGCCGCGGCGTGCTGCCCACGCCCGCCGGCCAAGCCCTGCTGCAGCATGCGCGGCTGATCGCGCAGCAGGTCGAGCGCCTGCAATTCGACCTCGGGCACTATGCCCAGGGCCTGCACGGCCAGGTGCGCCTGCTGTGCAACACGGCGGCGCTGACCGAGTACCTGCCGGAGCTGCTGGCCGGCTACCTGGCCGAGCACCCGGGGGTGAGCGTGGATATTCAGGAACTGCCCAGCCTGCATATCGTCCAGGCGATCAGCCAGGGCATGGCGGACCTGGGCATCGTCTCGAATGCCGCGCCCTGCGCAACCCTGCAGACGCGACCGTTTCGCGACGATCCGCTAGTGCTGGTGATGCCGCGCGAGCACCCGCTGGCCGCCAGCGACCGGGCAGACTTCAACGCCAGCCTTGGCCATGGGTATGTGGGGCTGGGTGCCGACAGCGCCCTGGCGCTGCATCTCGAAGAGCAGGCCCTGCGCCTGGGAAGACGGATGCAGGTGCGCGTTCGCGCCGAAGGTTTCGATGGGGTGATCAGGATGGTCGGAGGTGGCGCGGGGGTGGCCGTGGTCCCGCTGACCTCGGTGCGACGCTGGGAGCACAGCTTGCCGCTGCGCTGGGTCGCCTTGCAGGAGGCCTGGGCGAAGCGCAGCTTGCTGCTGTGCTCGCGGGACTTCAGCGCGTTGCCTGGCTACGCCGCCTTGCTTGTCGAACACTTGGGCAACAAAGCCTGAAGGCTGCCGCCACAGGTGATCAACCGTGGCGGCAGCCGTGTGCCTGAGGGCCGCGCGGCGGCACCTATGCCAGAGGGCCGCGCGGCGGCCCAGTACGATCAGGACGACAGGTACGAGGAGCGGGTCAGCCCCAGGCGCAGCGCGTCGAGGTACTGGGTACGCTCGCGGGCGGTGATCCTGGCGCTGGCGACCTTGTCGCGGTAGTGGGTCATCAACTCCTCCGGCGACAGGTGCACGTAGCGCAGCATGTCCTCGATGGTGTCATGGGTCTCGATACCGGCGTGGTACACGCTGCCATCGGCGTTCTGGTAGATGTTCACCGAGTCGGTGTCACCGAACAGGTTGTGCATGTCGCCGAGGATCTCCTGGTAGGCGCCGACCAGGAACACGCCGAGCAGGTAGTCCTCGCCTTCCTTGACCGCGTGCACCGGCATGCTGGTCTCGATGCTCTGCTCGTCGACGTACTGGTTGATCTTGCCGTCGGAGTCGCAGGTCAGGTCCTGCAGCACGGCGCGGCGCAGCGGCTCTTCGTCCAGGCGGTGCAGCGGGATGATCGGCAGTACCTGGCCGATGGCCCAGGTGTCCGGCAGGCTCTGGAACACCGAGAAGTTGCAGATGTACTTGTCGGCCAGCTTGTCGTTGAGTTCGTCCAGCACCTGGCGGTGCGAGCGCTGGCGGGCCTTGAGCGAGTTGTGCAGGCGACGGCACACGGCAAAGTAGCACTGCTCGGCCAGGGCCTTCTCGGCCAGGGTCAGCTTGCCGTCGGCGTACTGCGCGGCCACGTCGCCCATGTAGTGGGTAGCGCGCCAGTAGGTCTCGGTGACCATCTCGATATCGGTCGGGCCGAGCAGGTCGGCCAGCCACTGCACGGTCTCGGGCAGGCTTTCCTTGTTTTCGATGGTCGGCACTTCGTCGTTGTGGCTCTCGACGTCGGTCACCTGGATCACCAGCATGGCGTGGTGCGCGGTGAGCGAGCGGCCGCTCTCGGAGAAGATGTGCGGGTGCGGCAGGCCCTGCGCGTCGCAGAACTCCTTGAGCATCCCGACCACCACGCCGGCGTAGTCGTCCATGTCGTAGTTGATCGAGCTGGCGTTGCGCGAGTGGGTGCCGTCGTAGTCGACGCCCAGGCCGCCACCGACATCGATGTGATCGACCGGCAGGCCCAGGGCGCGCAATTCGCCGTAGTAGCGGATAGCTTCCTTGAAGCCGTGCTGGTAGTCGGCCAGGTTGGCGATCTGCGAGCCCATGTGGAAGTGCAGCAGGCGGATGCCCTGGTCGAGCCCGGCGTCACGGAAACGCTGCACCACCGAGATCAGCTGGGCGGCGGACAGGCCGAACTTGGATTTCTCGCCGCCGGTGTCGGCCCACTTGCTCGACGCCAGCGACGACAGGCGCACGCGCAGGCCGACCTGTGGCTTGACCTTGAGCTCCGCGGCCTCCTCGATCACCAGGGCGACCTCGGACTCCTTCTCGATCACGATGAACACGTTGTGGCCGAGCTTCTGGCCCATCAGCGCCAGACGGATGAATTCGCGGTCCTTGTAGCCGTTGCAGACGATGGTGCCGCCCTTCGGCGCCAGCGCCAGCACCGCCAGCAGCTCGGGCTTGGAGCCGGCTTCCAGGCCGATGGAGACGTTCTGGGTGGCGATGATGTTCTCGACCACCGCTTCTTGCTGGTTGACCTTGATCGGGTACAACGCGGTGTACTGGCTCTGGTACTCCAGACGCGCGATGTTGGCATCGAAGGCGCCGGTCAGCTGGCGCACGCGGTCCTGCAGGATGTCGGGGAAACGCACCAGCAGCGGCAGCGACAGGCCGCTCTGGCGCAGTTCCTGGACCTGTTCGAAGAGGTCGATCGGCGCGCTGTCCGGGCCGTTGGGGCGCACTTCGACGCGCCCGGCGTCATTGATGGCGAAATAACCTGCGCCCCAATGGCGGATGCCATAAACACTGCGGCTGTCGGCCACGGTCCACTGGCTACCATCGTCTTTGCGTGTGCGTCGTACGGACATTCAAGTCCCCTGTATGAAAAGTCGAAACACTGCCCCACCTCGGGGCGCTGGCAGTGTAAATACTGAAAATGACGATTCTTCCGTGTCAGGCATAGACCCTGCCCACGGGAACGAGTTTAGAAAGCGCTGGGCAAAAAATCGCGCGGCTGCACTCAGCCGCCGGATTTCTTCGCCTTGAAACCCTGCTTGATCAGCTCGGCGAGCAACAGCTCGACGTGATCGCCCTGGATTTCAATGACCCCATCCTTGAGCGCGCCACCGGTGCCGCAGCGACGCTTGAGCGTGCTGGCGAGCTCCTTGAGCGGTTCCAGGGCCAGGGGGACGCCCGTGATGGTGGTCACCGTCTTGCCGCCACGGCCTTTGCTTTCACGGCGCACGCGGGCAATGCCATCCCCCTCGGGGATGACCTGCTGCTTGCAGATACAGTCGTCCACCGGTTTGCTGCAGTCGGGACAGTGCCGACCGGCATCGGTGGAAAAGACGAGACCGCCCAGGGCGGAAAAGGAAGAAGCTTTCTTGGCCACTTTTGTTCCTCTGTGCCGAGGACAAAAAACTGGTCGGCGGGAGCCGACCGCGATGCCCCACTCTGGCAGGGGCGGCGCTACTGCCGCAAGGTTGTGCGGCAGCCCGAAAAGGGCGCGCAGTGTAACGATAAATCTGCCTGTTGCTAAGTACAGGATTGCGCCATTTTACGAAAGTTTTGCGACTTCATTGCGGGTTGGCTCCGAAACCTGTGGGAGCAAGTGACTGCTATTGCCTGTGGCGGCCTCATCGCTGGCAAGCCAGCTCCCACAGGGCCGGCGCTTGGCTCCAGGCCACCGCGGTCAAGGTGGGAGCCGGCTTGCCGGCGATGAGGCCTTATGCCGTCACGCTGAAGCGGCTTGGTAACGCTGCAGCGCCACCAGCGAGTCCGGGCAATACGGCAGCGTTGCACTTTCCGCCAGGGCCTGCTCTACACTGATGAACCGCGCCTCGCTGACCTCCTCGGGCTGCAGGCGCAACGCCCCGTCCCATACCGCGGAAAACACCGCGCCCCACAGGCGGTTGCCCGGCTGCTCGAAGTAGAACGTCTCGTGGAAGCGCAGCTCGACGCCGCTCACCCCCAGTTCCTCCGCCAGCTCCCGGGCCGCCGATTCGGCATAGGACTCCTGCACCCCGACCATTCCCCCCGCCGCCACATCCCAGTAACCGGGATACAGCGCTTTGCTCAGGGTCCGCCGGTGCACGCACAGGTCGCCCGCGCTGTTGAACAGCAGGATGAAGGTACAGCGCCCGATCAGGCCACGCTCACGCAATTCGGCCCGTGGCAGGGCGCCGAGCAATTGGTCATGCTCATCGACCCAGGCCACCAGCTCGGCGTCGGAGGCCGCGCGGTGCGCGACCTCGGCAGGATTGACCGGCATCTCAGCCCTGGGACAGCAGTTGGCGCAGGTCGATGACCGCGGCGTTGGCCCGGGAGATGTAGTTGGCCATCACCAGCGAGTGGTTGGCCCACATGCCGAAACCGCTGCCGTTGAGCACCATCGGGCTCCACAGCGCTTCCTGCGAGGCTTCCAGCTCGCGGATGATCTGCCGCACGCTGACCGTGGCGTTCTTCTTCGCCAGCACGTCGGCGAAATCGACCTCGATGGCGCGCAGCAGGTGCGACAGCGCCCAGGCCTGGCCACGGGCTTCGTAGAACACGTTGTCGATCTGCAGCCATGGAGTCTCGACCACTTCCTCGTCGACCTGCGGCGCCTGCCCCGGGGCCACGGACTCGGTCTTCAGGGTGTTGTTGAGCTTGACCCGGCCAACGCTGGCCGACAGGCGCTGCGACAGCGAGCCCAGGCGGGTGGCGACGTCACCCAGCCAGTTGTTCAGGTTGTCGGCGCGGGTGTAGAAGATCGCGCCCTGGTCCCCCTTGGCCAGGCGCACCTGGTAGCGGTTCAGCGACTTGATGCCCTCTTCGAACTCCGACTCGCTCGACGGCAGGATCCAGCTCTTGTTGTCGAAGTTGAAGCGCGGTTCGGCCTTGGCCAGGTCGGCATCCTCGGTCGATTGCGACTGCGAACGGGCGAAGTCCTTGCGCAAGGCGCGGGACAGGTCACGCACCTGGACCAGCACGCCGTATTCCCAGCTCGGCATGTTGTCCATCCACAGCCCTGGCGGGAAGCGGTCGTTGGAGATGTAACCACCCGGCTTGTCGAGCAGGGTGCCGGCGACGGTCTTGAGGGTTTCGATGGTGGTATAGCCAACCACCATCTGCTGGCCGTTGCGCTCGGCGGCGGCCTGGGCATTCTGCTGCACCGGGAACAGCTCGGGCTCCTGGCTCCAGTACCAGCCCAGGCCGATGCACACCAGCAGGTAGAGGCCGATCAGGGTGCCCAGGGCACGGCTCCAGAGGCCGCCAACGTAGCTACGGGTAGCGGCGCCGCGGGTTTCGACCCGCTCGCGGGGCTCGGCCTTGGCCTCGCGGTTTTTCCAATCCAGCATGGCATTGTCCTTAATCAGTCACGAACGGTTCAGGGTTTGGACCACAGGCCTCGGCCAGGGTGCCACGACAAACCCAGGTGACAGCACTATAAAGCAGACGCCGCCATTCGTATAAGCGACCAACAGGTCAGCAACTGAATTACCGTCCCTTAACACTTTGTTGACCCGAGGCACTCGCTTGTCGGAAAAGCAGTGCTAGCATAGAGCCATCATTGAACCTGCACCCTCCCACTCATAAGTAGTCAGGACATGACCCAGCCAGCCGAGCCGAGCCACGAACGCCTCAAGCAGCATTTTGCCCAGCGGGTGATCCACCAGGCCCGGCAGATCCTCGAGATCTGGCAGCGCCTGCAGCGTGGCGAGTGGTCCAGCGGCGACCTGGGCGAGCTGTGCGAGGCCAACCTGCGCCTGCAGCGCTATGCCGAACGCTTCGAGCAGCCCGAGCATGGCAGCCTGTCAACGGCCATCGGCCAGACCCTGCGCGCCATCGAAGCCAACAGCGCGCGCCTGAACTCGGAACTGATCAGCGAACTCAACCGCCTGATGCAGCGCCTGTCGCGCACCGGCCTGCGCAAGGGCGACCAACTCGACAATGTGCCCCTTCCGCCGCTGCGCAAACCGGTGTACATCGTGCTGCAGGACCACGACCGCGCCGAACGCCTGGCCCAGCAACTGGAGTTCTTCGGCCTCACCGTGCAGGCGCTGTGCAGCGCCGAGGCGTTCCAGGCATCGATGAGCGAGCGCCTGCCATCGGCGATCGTCATGGACGTCGACTTCACCGGCACCGGCATCGGCCTGCAACTGGCGGCCCAGGCCCAGCAAGGCCTGGAGCAGCCGGTGCCGCTGCTGTTCTTCTGCTTGCATGAAACCGACACCCCGACCCGCCTGGCCGCGGTACGCGCCGGCGGCCAGGAGTTCCTCACCGGCACCCTGGATGCTTCCAGCCTGCTGGAAAAACTCGAACTGCTGACCAGCGCCACCCAGTACGACCCGTTCCGCGTGCTGGTGATCGACGACTCCCGCGCCCAGGCCCTGCACACCGAGCGCCTGCTCAACAGCGCCGGGATCATCACCCGCACCCTCACCGAGCCGATCCGCACCATGAGCGAGCTGGCGGACTTCCAGCCCGACCTGATCATCCTCGACATGTACATGCCCGCGTGCACCGGCCCGGAACTGGCCAAGGTGATCCGCCACAACGACCGCTACGTCAGCGTGCCGATCATCTACCTGTCGGCCGAGGACGACCTGGACAAGCAGCTCGACGCCATGAGCGAGGGCGGCGACGACTTCCTCACCAAGCCGATCCGCTCGCGGCACCTGGTGACCACCGTGCGCAACCGCGCCGCCCGCGCCCGCCACCTCAAGGCGCGGATGGTGCGCGACAGCCTCACCGGGCTGTACAACCACACCCACATCCTGCAATTGCTCGAGGACTGCAGCTTCCGCGCCCGCCGCGAAGTGCAGCCCCTGAGCTTCGCCATGCTCGACATCGACCACTTCAAGAAGATCAACGACCGCCACGGCCACCCCATGGGCGACCGGGTGATCAAGAGCCTGGCGCTGTTCCTCAAGCAGCGGTTGCGCAAGACCGACTTCATCGGCCGCTACGGTGGCGAGGAATTCGCCATCGTCATGCCCAATACCGGACTGGAAGCGGCGCACAAGGTGCTCGACGAAATCCGTCGGCGCTTTGCCGAGATCCATTACCCGGCCCAGCCCCACGATCTGCAATGCACCTTCAGCGCCGGGGTGGTGCAGCTGGACGAGCAACTCGACGCGCTGACCATGGCCAGCGCCGCGGACGAGGCGCTGTACCGCGCCAAGCACGCCGGACGCAACTGCGTGGTGCGGGTCGAGCCTTAGCGCCCACCCCATCCGCGTTGTGTTGCTGGTAATGGCCTCATCGCTGGCAAGCCAGCTCCCACAGGGATGGCGCTTGGACTGAGGGCGGCGCGCTCGGGGTGGGAGCCGGCTTGCCGGCGAGAGGTCGGCGCAGGAAAACTACGCAGTTGCCCATACCCGGCACCAATACCGGCACTGTGCCACTTTTTTATGGCGCCAACCCGCCGTCGTCATCACCTCGTCACAAAATCGCAATAACTTCAGGCCCGACTTCTCCACTCCCCCTCCGCAGGAAGTTCGCGGCTATGCGCCTGAAGTGGCTGACCAATTTCAACACCCTGTTGCTGGTGACCGTGTGTATCGCCCTGGGCGCGACCCTGTGGTGGTCGCAACGCGCCCTGGAACGTCCCTATCAACTGATGGAGCGCTACCTGGGCTTGTCCCAGCAGTTCCAGAACGATGCCGCGCGCAATATCCAGGCCTACCTGGGCAGCGGCGACGCCCTGCGCCATGCGGCGGCCATGGAGGCCAACACGCAATTGCAGGCAGCCCTGGCCGACTGGCCTGAGCCCCTGTCGGCCAAGCTGCGCCCGAGCCTCGACAGCCTGCAGGGCTTCACTGCCAACGAACTGCTCGCCGCCGGCAAGCTGGCCGGCGATCCCCAGGCCTTGCTGCTACAAGCCGAACGGGAGCTGGGGGCGAACCTCGAGCAACTGGCCGGCTATGCCCGTGACAGCGGCAAAGCCGACGCCAGTCGTTACCTGACGCCGCTGCTGGAAGCCTCGCTGCACCTGGGCCGCCTGTCCCTGGCCCGCGACAAGCTGGTCAGCAGCGGCCGCGCCGAGCTGGCCGACGAAGTGGACCGCGAACTGCAACAGATCGCCGCCCAGGCCCAGGCCATCGACGGCCTGCCGCTGCTGGGGGTGACCCGCGCCGCCGAATCCAATGCCGATGACTTCGCCGCGATGATGGGCCTGGAGTCGCAAGCCAGCGCCGAGCAGGAAGACGTCGCCGTGGGCCTGAAACGCGAGCTGCACAGCCTGCTCAGCCGCTACCCTGCCGAACTGCAACGTACCCGCGAGCAGATCGAGCGCCGCGCCACCTTGGCCGCCAGCACCGGTGAGCGCCTGGAGGCGGTGCAACAGGCCATCGCCGGCCTCGAGCCCGAGGTACGCGGCCTGCACGCCACCATCGCTGGCGAGGTACGGCTGATCCAGGGCCTGATGATCGGCCTGATCCTGCTGATCGCCCTGCTCATCGACACCCTGCAACGTCGCCTGGCACGCACCCTCACCAGCCTGGCGCCGGCGCTGTCGCGCTGGGCCGAGGGCGACTTCGCCCAACCCATCGCCCTGGGCCGCACCAACCGCGAGCTGCACGATATCCAGGAATCGCTGAACCGCCTGCGCCAGTACCTGGTGGAACTGGTCGGCACGATCCGTCACAACGCCGAACAGGTGGCCGGCAGCAGCCATGCCCTGGCCGGCATGAGCAGCGCCCTGCACGACGGCGCCGAACGCCAGGCCGGCGACACGGCGCAGATCCGCGACGCCCTGGGCGAGCTGGAGGCGACCATCCAGCAGGTGGCCGGCGATGCCAGCTCAGCCGCCGAGGCCAGCCGCGACGCCGGCCGGGCCGTGGAGCAGGGCCAGACAGTGATCGGCCAGAGCCTGTCCGGCCTGCGCACCCTGGTCGACGAGGTGCAAGGCAACGCCCGGATGATCGAGCAACTGGCGGAAGAGTCGGCGACCATCGGTGGCGTGCTCACGGTGATCCGCGCGATTGCCGAACAGACCAACCTGCTGGCGCTCAACGCCGCCATCGAAGCGGCCCGGGCCGGCGAGATGGGCCGTGGCTTCGCCGTGGTGGCCGACGAAGTGCGCTCGCTGGCGCAGCGCACCACTGGCGCCACCGGCGAGATCCAGGCGCTGATCGACCGCCTGCAGCAAGCCGCCCGCGATTCGGTGGAGGGCATGCGCACCCAGCTGGAGCACGCCGAGGCCACGGCCAACCAGGCACAGTCAGCCGATGGCGCGCTGGACGCGATCGTCAGCGCCATTCGCACCATTGCCGACACCGCGGTACGCATCGCCGATGTGACCGCACAGCAGACCGGGGCGGTGAGCGAGATTCGTGATCACAGCGAGCGCATCCACGAGCTAGGCGAGGACAACCTGCAGCGTATTGGCGAAGGGCGTGAGCAGGGCGAACAGTTGCTCAAGCTGGGCGGTGAGTTGAACACGGCGGTGCGGGCGTTCCGGCTCTGAAGCCATCGCGGGGCAAGTCGGGTCGCCGCACCGCTGCTCCCACGCTGGTGATGCTTGCCACTCTGCGCCCGCTGACCGGTTGGCGTGGGAGCGGGCTTGCCCCACGATGGCCCATAGCCCTGCCAAGTCCGCTATCATGCCGCTACGTTCCACCTCGCGAGTCCGCCATGCGCCGCCTGTTTTTCCTGTTGTTCCTGCTGCTGGCCAGCCCTGCGTTCGCCAGCGGCCTGCTCGACAACCGCCCCAGCGCCACCCTCGGCGCTGCGTCCAACAGCGCCGACTTCCTGCCGGTGCACGAAGCCTTCAAGCTCAGCCTGATCGAGACCGACGCCCAGACCGTCAAGCTGCGCTTCGTCGCCACCGACGGCTACTACCTCTACCGCCACCGCTTCCAGTTCCGCACCGAGCCTGCGGACATCAAGCTCGGCGCACCGAACATCCCCCAGGGCGAGGCCAAGCACGACGAGTTCTTCGGCGATGTCGAGGTGTACCACGGCGTGCTCGATATCGAACTGCCGCGCAACGACCCGCGCGCCTTCACCCTGCTGGTGGGTTACCAGGGCTGTGCCGACAAGGGCCTGTGCTATCCGCCGGAAACCGCGCGGTTGAGTATCGACGGCCAGGGCGCCCCGCTGCCGGCAAGCGCCGAGCAGGGCTGGACCTGGAAGTCGCTGCTGCTGTTCTTCCTCGCCGGTGTCGGCCTGACCTTCACACCGTGCGTGCTGCCGATGCTGCCGATCCTCTCCGGAGTGGTGCTGCGCGGCCAGGTCGGCGGCCTGCGCGGGTTGTCGCTGTCGCTGGCCTACGTGCTGCCGATGGCGGCGAGCTTCGCCGTGCTCGGCGCCCTGATGGGCCTGTTCGGCGCCGGCCTGAACCTGCAGGCGCGCCTGCAGTCGGCCTGGGTGCTGGTGCCGTTCGCCGCGTTCTTCGTGCTGTTCGCCCTGGCCATGTTCGGCCTGTTCGACCTCAAGCTGCCGCAGGCTTTGAGCAGCCGCCTGGACAGCCTCGCCCACCGCACCAAGGGTGGCTCGCTGCTGGGCGCGGCGGTGCTCGGCGTGCTGTCCAGCCTGCTGGTCTCGCCCTGCGTGTCGGCGCCGCTGGCCGGCGCGCTGCTGTACATCAGCGCCAGCGGCGACGCGCTGGGCGGCGCCCTGAAGCTGTTCGCCCTGGGCCTGGGCATGGGCGCGCCGCTGTTGCTGGTCGCCACTGGTGGCGCCGCCTGGCTGCCCAAGAGCGGGCCGTGGATGAACACGGTGAAGAACGCCATCGGCGTGTTGCTGCTGGGCCTGGCCATCGGCCTGCTCAGCCGCGTGCTGCCAGGGCCTGTCACCCTGCTGCTGATCGGCCTGCTGGCCGCGGGCGTAGCGCTGTTCCTCGGTGCCCTGGAATTCGTGGTGAAAACCCCGCGCCAGCGCCTGGCGCAACTGCTCGGCCTGGCGCTGCTGGTCTACGCCCTGGCCTGCTGGTATGGCGCCCTGAGCGGCCAGGGCGACCCACTGCGCCCGCTGCCGCCGCCCACCGTGGCCGGCAGCCCCGCAGCGGCCAAGGCCGACGCCTGGCAGACCATCACCAGCCCCGCCGCCCTCGATGCCGCCCTGGCCGAAGCCAAGGCCGCCGGCCAGCCAGTGCTGCTCGACTGGTACGCCGACTGGTGCATCAGCTGCAAGGTGATCGAGCACGAGGTGCTCAACGCGCCGCAGGTCGAGGCGCAACTCGGCGCCTTCCGCCTGCTGCGCTTCGACATCACCGAAAGCAATGCCGAACAGCGCGCCCTGCTCGACCGCTACCGCCTGTTCGGCCCGCCCGCGTTAATGTTCTTTGCGGCGAACGGCAGCGAAATGACCAGCGATCGGGTGATTGGCGAGATAAACGCCGGCGATTTTGCCCAGGTTGTGGCGCGCGTGCGCGGCCAACTCGGTCTATAACTTCCCGCAGCCTCTGAAAAATCCGCTGGCGAGTGACCAAAGTTAATCATCCGGTCACATACTTTGCGTGAATCTCGGACATCGTGCTGGCTATTGCCGGGAACTGGACACTCAGCGCCTGTTGCGGCATAGTCGCCGCGCTATGTCGAATTGCCCTACAAAACCAAGGAATCGCAGATGGCAACCCTACTGGTGCTGCACGGCCCCAACCTGAACCTGCTCGGGACCCGCGAACCGGGGCACTACGGCGCCGCCACCCTGGCCCAGATCAATCAGGACCTGGAGCAGCGCGCCCGCGCCGCCGGCCACCATCTGCAATACCTGCAGAGCAATGCCGAGTACGAATTGATCGACCGCATCCATGCCGCGCGCAACGAAGGCGTGGACTTCATCCTGATCAATCCGGCCGCTTTCACCCACACCAGCGTCGCATTACGTGACGCATTGCTCGCGGTGAGCATCCCATTCATCGAAGTGCACCTTTCCAACGTGCACAAACGCGAGCCGTTCCGTCACCACTCCTACTTTTCGGATGTTGCCGTAGGGGTGATCTGCGGCCTCGGAGCCACCGGTTACCGGTTGGCCCTGGAGTCCGCGCTGGAACACCTGGCTGCCAACGCACAGCCCTGATGACACAAGGCCTTGGCCCTTTCGGGCCGAGGCTCATGAAGAAACGTTTTCGACACGTTTTAAAAATACGTCCCCGACCGAACCTTGGGAGTTGCTGATTAATGGATATCCGTAAAGTCAAAAAGCTGATCGAACTGCTGGAAGAGTCCGGCATCGACGAACTGGAGATCAAGGAAGGCGAAGAGTCCGTTCGCATCAGCCGTCACAGCAAGACCCCGGCCGCCCAGCAGTTCTACGCACCCGCGCCAATGGCCGCCGCGCCTGCCGCTGCCCCGGTTGCCGCCGCTGCCGCCCCGGCCGCTGAAACCGCTGCCGCCGCACCTGCCCTGAAAGGCACCGTGGTGCGTTCGCCGATGGTCGGCACCTTCTACCGCAAGCCTTCGCCAACTTCGCCGAACTACGCAGAAGTCGGCCAGGCCGTGAAGAAGGGCGACACCCTGTGCATCGTCGAAGCCATGAAGATGATGAACCACATCGAATCCGATATCGGCGGTGTGATCGACGCCATCCTGGTAGAAGACGGCCAGCCGGTTGAGTTCGACCAGCCGCTGTTCACCATCGTTTGATTCGCGGAGAGCCAACGATGTCTGGGAAGCTCGAAAAAGTTCTGATCGCCAACCGCGGGGAAATTGCCCTGCGGATCCTGCGTGCCTGCAAAGAGCTGGGCATCAAGACCGTCGCCGTGCACTCCACGGCTGACCGTGAACTGATGCACCTGGGCCTGGCAGACGAATCGGTCTGCATCGGCCCTGCATCGTCCAAGGAATCCTACCTGCACATCCCGGCGATCATCGCCGCCGCCGAAGTGACAGGTGCCACCGCCATCCACCCGGGCTACGGCTTCCTCGCGGAAAACGCCGATTTCGCCGAGCAGGTGGAAAACTCCGGCTACATCTTCATCGGCCCGAAAGCCGACACCATCCGCCTGATGGGCGACAAGGTGTCGGCCAAGGACGCAATGATCAAGTCGGGCGTGCCGACCGTACCGGGCTCCGACGGCCCGCTGCCGGAAGACCCGGAAACCGCGCTGGCGATCGCCCGCGAGGTGGGTTACCCGGTGATCATCAAGGCCGCCGGTGGCGGTGGTGGTCGCGGCATGCGCGTTGTGCACAAGGAAGAAGACCTGATCGAATCGGCCAAGCTGACCCGCACCGAAGCCGGTGCCGCGTTCGGCAACCCGATGGTCTACCTGGAGAAGTTCCTGACCAACCCACGCCACGTGGAAGTGCAGGTCCTGTCCGACGGCCAGGGCAACGCCGTGCACCTGGGCGACCGTGACTGCTCGCTGCAGCGCCGTCACCAGAAAGTACTGGAAGAAGCGCCGGCCCCGGGCATCGACGAGAAGGCCCGCCAGGAAGTCTTCAAGCGTTGCGTCGACGCGTGCATCGAGATCGGCTACCGCGGTGCCGGTACCTTCGAGTTCCTGTACGAGAACGGCCGCTTCTACTTCATCGAGATGAACACCCGTGTTCAGGTGGAGCACCCGGTTTCGGAAATGGTCACCGGTATCGACATCGTCAAGGAGATGCTCAGCATCGCCGCTGGCAACAAGCTGTCGTTCCGCCAGGAAGACGTGGTGATTCGCGGCCACTCGCTGGAGTGCCGGATCAACGCCGAAGACCCGAAGAAGTTCATCCCGAGCCCAGGCAAGGTGAAGCACTTCCACGCCCCGGGCGGCAACGGCGTGCGCGTCGATTCGCACCTGTACAGCGGCTACTCGGTTCCGCCGAACTACGATTCGTTGATCGGCAAGCTGATCACCTACGGCAAGGACCGCGACGAAGCCATGGCGCGCATGCGCAATGCCCTGGACGAGATCGTCGTCGACGGCATCAAGACCAACATCCCGCTGCACCGCGACCTGGTGCGTGATGAAGGTTTCTGCAAAGGCGGCGTCAACATCCACTACCTCGAGCACAAACTGGCCAACCAGGAGTGATCGCGTTAGCGTGATGAAAGAGCCCCGGCCCCGTGCCGGGGTTTTTTATTTGCGCATGCCAAAACCCCGGGAGCGCAAGGCGTGGGTGATCCGTACACGTGGGAGCGGGCTTGCCCCGCGATACCAGGGCGGCAAACCCGATGGAACCCCGCCCAAAGCCACGCAGTCCACCAATCAGGCCCACCTTCCCGAGGCCTCACGAGGAGACTCCCATGAAAGGTACTGCGCTATCCGCCCTGTTCGCGGCCGCCACCCTGCTGGCCTCGCCTGTGTTCGCCGCCGACGACCTGTGCGCCATGAATCTGCAGAAGATCGACGACAGCATGGCCACCGCCGGCGCCACCTCCGAAGGCCTGGACAAGGCCATCACCGAGCACGTGGACCAGGCCAAGGCCGCCCAGGCGAAAGGCGATACCAAGGAATGCATCGCCATCACCAGCAAGGTGCTCGAGCGCCTGGAAAAGACCGAGAAAGGCAGCGGCTCCGCCGGTGGCAGCGGCACCTAGGCCCTGCGCGCACGCGGGCCGCCGAACCTTCTGTCGACGTCGCCCGCGTAAGCGCGTATACTCGGCCTTGCGTGCTGAAAGGCACGTTCAGCTAGAGCTGAGTGTGGGGCCGATTAGGATTCGACGCCGGTAGCGAAACTCTAGGTGCATGCCGAGTTGGTAACAGAACTCGTAAATCCACTGTTGCAACTTTCTATAGTTGCCAATGACGACCAATACGGTGCTGCTCTCGCTGCTTAATTGCAGCTGACATGCACTCCTGGTACCTTCGGGTCCAGCAATCATCAGGGGATGCCTGTAAACCCGAAATGATTGTCATACAGAACAGGATCGTCGTGCAGCACGTTGGGGGCGAAGCGACTAAAACTTACCCAACTCATCCAAAGCACCCTGCCCGTCGGGCGGCTGCGGATTAAATCAGTAGACACGGCTAAGCATGTAGTACCGACAGCGGAGTACTGGCGGACGGGGGTTCAAATCCCCCCGGCTCCACCAAATCCGAAGAAGAAGACGCCCTAGGGCGTCTTTTTTTATGCCTGGGATTCAGTGCCTCAACGGCAGCACGCCGTCACCTTTCCCCTCCTCCTTCATAGCCTCCAGTTTGCTGAACTGCTCGCTGGCCAGCCGGCTGATGATTCGGATTGCCTGATGAATGCCCGCTGTGTTGCGAAAGCTCAGTTGCGGGTTGTGCTCGCACTCCAGCACCTCGTCATGCTGGACCAGCGCCTCGCCTAGCAGCTCGAGAGTCCAGACGTAGCTTTGGAGGGTAGAAAGGCGCTCACGGTCAGTCATGGGAAACCTCCCGCTTGGCGCGTTCGGCGAGGGATTGGCTGTCGATCGGGTAAAACGTTGGGGATGGGGTGGCCGCAGGGGTTGGGCGGCGGAGAGCGGATGCGAGGATCCTGCTCAGAATGCGAGTAAG